>JBJKPP010000265.1:0-33242 GCA_046706145.1 Ignavibacteriaceae bacterium
GAATTTAGAAAGCTATATGAATCCGAAAAAATCATGCTTTGCCGTTCTCACTTCATAAATATGATTTTGGAGGCAGAAAATATAGAAGTAATTAGTTATTTTATTGGTGTTCAAAAAAATAAATTAGGTAAACTGAACTTCTTATTGTCTGAGTTTATAAGAAAACATGACTACAGATACCGAAAAGAGATGACTGATGAGGATGTTGGTTCCTGGTCAGCATTGCTGGAATATTTGGGGTCTAAAAAAGATGTGAGAAGAAAAGATTTTATAAACAACTAATTCATTTATCATATTCATTCATTAAAAAAGTAAAAAGGTAAAATAATTATGAAAATTAGCAAAGTTAAAGCTAGAGAAATATTGGACTCAAGAGGAAATCCAACTGTAGAAGTTGATCTTGTGATAGAAAATCATTTAGGAAGAGCTATCGTTCCTTCTGGCGCAAGTACAGGTGAAAGAGAAGCCGTTGAATTAAGAGATGGTGACAAATCAAGGTTCCAGGGCAAAGGTGTACTTAAGGCAGTTGAAAATGTAAACAAAGCAATTTCGCAAAAGATTGTAGGTAAAGAATTCGGTTCTCAAGAAGAATTGGATAAAACTTTGATTGAATTGGATGGAACTCCGAACAAAGGTAAACTTGGTGCAAATGCTATATTAGGTGTGTCAATGGCTTTTGCAAAAGCGATGGCTGCAAACAAGGGTGTTCCTTTATATAAATTTTTAAGCGATAAAAAAGAATATATAATGCCCGTCCCATGTATGAACGTTATAAATGGCGGCAAGCATGCTGATAATAATGTTGACTTTCAAGAATTTATGATTGCTCCTCACAACGCAGCTTCTTTTAAAGAATCTATAAGAAAAGGTGTGGAAGTTTTTCATACTTTAAAAAGTATTCTGAAAAAGAAAGGTTATTCTACCGGTGTTGGTGATGAAGGCGGGTTTGCTCCAAACCTAAAATCAAACGAAGAAGCTGTTGAAGTAATATTGGAAGCAATCGAAAAGGCAGGTTACAAACCGGGAACAGATGTTTCTATTTGTCTCGATCCGGCTTCCAGCGAGATGTGGGAAAACGGCAAATACAAATTTTTCAAATCAGACCAGCATTTAGTAGAGCCTGCAAAAATGGTCGAATTGTGGAAGGAATGGGTAAATAAATATCCTATAATTTTATTAGAAGATGGAATGGCAGAAAATGATTGGCAAGGCTGGAAAAATCTTACGGACGAACTTGGCAAGAAAATCGAGTTGGTTGGCGATGACCTGTTCTGCACCAATCCTAAAATTCTGAAAGAAGGAATAGAAAAACATGTTGCTAATTCTATTCTGATTAAATTGAATCAGATTGGAAGCGTAACTGAAACTCTTGAAACAATTAATTTAGCTAAAGATAATAATTACAATAATTTCATTTCGCACAGAAGCGGTGAAACAGAAGATACAACCATAGCGGATTTAGCAGTAGCCACCGGCGCGGGACATTTGAAAACCGGAAGCGGATGCAGAAGTGAAAGGATTGCAAAATTCAATCAGTTAATTAGAATTGAAGAAGAACTTGGTGCCAATAGTAAATTTGCTGGCATTAAGGCATTTAAAAATAAATAGGCTGAAATATCTTTTCATAACACCGAATTAAGTATTAAAGGCACAATGAAATATTTGTGCCTTTAGTTTTTCAACTTCTTCTTAGAAGTTGATTAAGTTCATTTCTCATTTTATATCCTCTTCTGGTAATAGTTGTTTGAAGCTTCTAATGGTAAGAACAAAAATATTTTTAGTTTCGAGTATATAAATTATTCTATACCCACCTTCGAATAATTCTCGAATATTTTCTCTGTTTACTTCAGGAACTTTTCTACCCCTTTCTGAATTAGTCAATAAAGATTCAACTTTCTTAAATATATTTCCCATTAAATTTTGAGCAGCAGGAGCATTATCTTTTCTAATATATTCATATATTTCTTCCAGCCTTTCAACTGCTAAGGGAGACCAGAATATTTTCATATTTTTGATTTCTTAGCAAATTTCTTCTTCACATCTCTATGTGAAATAGCTAGTCCATCACTTACTTGTAATTCAGCTAATTTTACATCTTCAAGAATTTCGATTTTATCAATCATTTTTTGGTATTCAGAAACATCTAATAAAATTGCAGAACTTCTACCATTTTGAGTAATAACCAAAGGTCTTTTAGTTTTTTTAACATGGTCGAAGAAGAAAGCAACTTTAGAGCGAAATTTAGAAAGAGGTTGAATGTCTTTATCTAATTGTATTTTATGCATATTTCTCTGAATATTTATTGTACTTTAAAACGTACAAAACAAAGTATATATATGCAAATCGTAATATATTTACGTGTTATGCCTTTTGACCTGAAACAATATTTTCAACATGTTTTTTATGATTTCCTTAATAATTTAGAACAATTTATATTAAAACTTTAGGTGCTATTATGAAAGAATATTATTTAAGCATTTTCAAATATGATTTATGGGCAAATAGGAAACTTATTCAGAGCCTTAAAGAACAAAATATTAAAGATGAATCTGTCTTGAAATTGTTGTCTCATATTTTGATTTCAGAATCAGTATGGATGAAAAGAATCAAGAAACTAGATTACAAGGGATTGAACTTTTGGGAAACCCTATCTTTAGATAAATGTGAAACAATGGCTGCTGAGGTCAATCGCGAATATTTAGATTTTATAGAAAAATCATCGGGGGAAACTCTTGGTGAACGCATGGTCTATCAAAATAGCAAAGGTGAGAATTGCGAAAATACTATCAGACAGGCGCTAACTCACGTTGCATTCCATTCCACTTATCACAGAGGCCAAATTGCCAGGGAAATTCGAAAGTTAAACAGAGAGCCTGTGCTTACTGATTATATAGCTTTTGTCAGGGAAAAATAAGTGGCACTCTCCGGTTTCCCATCAGGAGTTCTCACTTAGTTAACACCGATAAGATAAGGGCAGTATAATGGAACTTGAACTCTTTTAAATAAGCATTAAACCTTTCCTTTTTATCCATTGTCAAATCTCAATATAAAAGAAATGGAAATGTACGCAGTGTCAATATTTAAATTTTTGCAGGGAG
The DNA here is from genome assembly GCA_046706145.1 of Ignavibacteriaceae bacterium. GTDB lineage: Bacteria > Bacteroidota > Ignavibacteria > Ignavibacteriales > Ignavibacteriaceae > JBJKPP01. Next base: position 3,099 of record JBJKPP010000265.1, read on the forward strand.
TCTAAAATGTACAAAAAAATATTCCTACCGATTCTTTTCGTTCTCATATTTGCTTTTACCTTCTGCAATGCTCAATACAGAAGAACTCCTCAAGAAAGAGCTCAAAACCTAAAAAGCAGACTAAATTTGACCGATGAACAAACGCAGAAAGTGACAGGAATTTATCAGTGGGCTGATTCAGTAAGGTCAGCCAGAATGAATGATACCAGCTTATCGAGATCTAATATACGAGAAACTATGAGAGGAACAATGGATAGTGTAAATGTTAAAATAGAAAATGTTCTAACTAGTGATCAAAAAGCTGAATATCAAAAATTCTTGCAGGAAAGAAGGCGTAGATTTCAGCGAAATAATGATAACGGTTAACAAAAGTATCAACTTTTAAGTAAAAAATTAAGAATTACAAAAATCATGAAAAAGAAATATATAATTGTTAGTATTGTTGTAGTTATCCTAGCTGTTGCGGCCTATTTCATATTTGGCGGCAGCGACAACAATGACGTCAAATACACTTATGCGAAAATCACAAATGGGAATTTGGTTAATACAATATCTGCTACCGGTACGCTGCAGGCGGATACCACTGTTGCGGTTGGTACCCAAGTATCTGGTATTATTGCCAAGATTTATGTTGATTATAACAGCGTGGTAAAAAAGGGGCAGTTAATGGCTTTATTGGATACTACCGTCCTTTCTACTGCAGTAATAAATGCTAAAGTTTCACTTCAAAAAGCCCAGGCAGAATATGACCAGGCCGAGGCAACGTATCAGCGTGATAAAGCCCTTTATGAAAAACATTTCCTTTCACAACTTGATTATATAACTGCTCAAACTAATTTCGAAACCGCGCAAGCTGATGTAAATTCTGCCAAATCTGCGCTTAAAATTGCTATGACAAATCTCAGTTATGCTTATATAAAGGCTCCAATAAGCGGCAAGGTTATCGATAGAAATGTGGAGCAGGGCCAGACGGTGGCTGCAAGTTTTTCCACACCAACCCTATTTACAATCGCTGACAACATGTCCACTATGCAGATTCTGGCTTCGGTTGATGAAAGTGATATAGGCCAGGTTAAAGTAGGACAGAAGGTTGATTTTACAGTTGAGGCTTACCCGGAGAAGAAATTTTACGGCGTCGTATGGCAGGTGAGGCTCAATCCTCAAACGGTGCAAAATGTGGTGGATTATACAGTGGTAATAAATGCAGATAATCATGAAGGATTACTTTTGCCTGGTATGACTGCAACTATAGACTTTTATGTTCAACAATTGAATAATGTAATGATTATTCCTAATGCTGCTTTGAAATTTCAGCCAAGTGCTGATATGCTTGCTCAATATGAACAGGAAATGAAAGATGAATTTAAAAATCTTCCGGACAGCCTAAAAAATAAATACAAGAGATATATGAGTAGAAAAGACGGGGGAGGTAATGGCGGATATGGAAGCGGTCAGAATGGGAATCATAATAGGAGCCAAAACTTTGGCAAAGCCTGGTTTTTTGATTCTAACCATAAACTCAAAATGGCAAGATTGGTTTTAGGTTTCTCGGACGGAGTGAACACCCAGGTTGTACGCAGCCGCGATTTAAAAGTAGGTATGGAAGTAATAACCGGTTCATCCGCTGATGATAATTCTAGCGCGAACTCTTCGGCAAGTAATAACGCCTTCCATGGCATGAGAAGAGTATTCTAATTATAAACTGAGGAGATTTTTTAGTTGTCAAAGAAAGTTATCGAAATAATAAATCTAAGCAAGACCTACAAAATCGGTTCAATACTTGTAAAAGCCTTGCGAGATGTTAATCTAACTATAGAAGAAGGGGAGTTTGTTGCTATAATGGGCGCGTCTGGTTCAGGAAAATCGACGCTAATGAATTTATTAGGTTGCCTGGATCAACCGAGTACAGGAGAATACTATCTCGATGGTGTCAATACAAGCAATTTGACCAGAAATGAGTATGCAGATATAAGAAATCAGAAAATAGGGTTTGTATTTCAAGGATTTAACCTTCTGGCTAGAACAAGTGCTCTGGAAAATGTGGAATTGCCTCTAATGTATGATCGTCAACGCAGAATAGCTGACCCGAAAAAAGCCGCTGCTGAGGCATTGGATAGAGTAGGGTTAAGCGATAGAATGGACCATATTCCAAGCCAGCTTTCGGGTGGTCAGCAGCAAAGAGTGGCAATTGCCAGAGCTCTGGTTGGAAATCCGTCAATAATTTTGGCCGATGAACCAACGGGCAATCTCGATAGCAAAACTTCAGTTGAAGTCTTTGGACTTTTTCAACAGCTAAATGACGAAGGTATCACTGTAATTCTAGTTACACATGAAAGAGACTTTGCGGCTTTTTCTAAAAGAATTGTAGAATTGAAGGATGGTATATTAGTTAGGGATTATAAGGTGAAAAGTAGGCTGGATGCAAAAGTTGAAATGGAGAGACTGCAAAACCAAGACACTATCATAGAAACTAAAGTAACGGAAGAATCAAGATGAAGGTAAAGAATATTTTTAAGTCTGCATTAAAGAGCATCATGAAATCAAGAATGAGAAGCCTTTTAACAGCGTTAGGCATAATCATAGGTGTGGCCGCCGTAGTAGTTATGGTTGGAGTAGGCGAGGGAGCACAGGTGCAAGTTGAGCAGCAAATTAATGCCTTGGGATCGAATCTGTTGCTGATATTTCCTGGGTCAAGCAATACAGGAGGAGTTAGAGGTGGCGCCGGAACTATAAATCGATTCACTCTGAACGATGTGGATCTTATCCAGAAAGAAGCAACTTTGGTCAAAGCAGTGTCGCCTGTAGTTAGAACTGGAGGTCAAGTAATCGGGGGTGTGGGGAATTGGGGAACTTCTATATACGGTGTGGCCCCTAACTATTTAGAAATACGGGCGTGGCCTCTTTCTGAAGGTACTTTTTTCACAGACCGGGACGTATTGGCAAGAGCAAAGGTCTGTGTAATAGGTCAAACTATAGTTAAGAATCTTTTCCCGGATGAAGATCCTATTGGGCAGACAATAAGAGTAAAGAATGAGCCTTTCAAAGTGATCGGTGTTTTAAGTGCAAAAGGGCAAACGGCTTTTGGGACCGACGCTGACGATATAATAATGGCTCCTTCAACTACTGTTTTGGACAGGCTTGTAGGAGGAATATACATAAATTTCATTCAAGCTAGTGCCAATTCGATTGGTGAAATTGATGCAGCTCAGAACCAGTTGGAGTCCATTATGAGAGAAGCACATCATTTGCATCCAGGTGAAGATGATGACTTCACTATTCGTAATCAGGCAGATATTACACAAGCTGCAACTCAGACTTCGCAGGTTTTGACAATACTTTTAGCTTCCGTCGCGGGGGTTTCACTTATTGTCGGTGGTATTGGGATAATGAATATAATGCTGGTTTCAGTAACGGAAAGAACTAGAGAAATTGGTATAAGATTATCGATTGGGGCAAGAGCTTCCGATATCCTTTTCCAATTCTTAACTGAATCTGTTATGCTTAGTTTGGCAGGTGGATTAATCGGCATCGCTTTATCTTTTATAATACAATTTATTTTAAACAACTATACTAGTCAGTACGCTTTAATACAGCCGGAAATAATATTTATCTCTGTGTGTTTTGCCGCCGCAGTTGGAATCTTTTTTGGCTTTTATCCGGCGAGAAAAGCAGCGATGTTAAACCCTATTGATGCCTTAAGATATGAATAAAATAAATTGGAGGAGATTTTCATGAAGAAATCTATGATGCTGTTATTTGCCACCGTTTATTTTGCTGTTGCCTTTTTCTATGGTTGCAGCAGCGAGAAATACATAAGCAAATGGGCAAGCAACAAGATAACCGTTGATGGTAGAGATAATGATTGGACGAACAAGACGAAGTTTTATAAAGATCAAGATATTCTGGTTGGGGTACAAAATGACAATAAGAATTTATATGTACTTTTTGAAACACCTGACAGAACAAAGCAGATGCAAATAATGCACCGTGGTTTTATAGTATGGCTGGATAACGACGGTGGCAGCTCAGAGGATTTCGGAATTAAATTTCCAATAGGTGGAAAAATAGGTGATTATTATCCGGGGGAGGATATGAAAGAAGTTGAGCAAAATTTTACGCCACCTACAGATATGGAAATATATAACAAACATGATGATAGCTGGTCAAGGATGAGCTTTGCTCAGGCAAAGGGTATTTCTGTTGCTGTTTCGGACAATGATAATAAACTCGTTTATGAAATGTCAATTGCCCTACATCCAGAGAAAGGAGACGTTTATTTCTTGAATCCTAAGGCTAATAAAATTGGTATCGGTTTTCAGACAGTTAAGTTAGCAAGGAAAGCTCGACCACAACAGCCCACGGGGGAAGAAGGATCTGAAGGCGTAGAAGGAGGCGAAGGTGGAGGATATGGTGGGTATGGCAGAGAACGTGGAGAATTTGGAGAACAGGGAGGTGGTGAAGGCAGTCGCGGTGGTGAAGGTTATAAGACTCCTGAACAATTGGATTTTTGGTTAACTACTACATTGGCTGCAAATCAATGATTTTAAGTTTTAGAATATCTTGATAACTCTTAAAAGGGAACACACTATCAATGAAAACATTCTTGTATTTAATTATTGTGATGAGTCTGCTTATTATGCCGGACGAAATTTTTGCTCAAAGAAGTATTACATTGAAAGATGCTATTCGTATAGCGTTGAATCAAAATACGCAGATAATTGAAAATGAAAACAACATTTCTACATATGAATCACAACTTAAAAATGCATACGGAGAGCTAATTCCTAGCCTAAGTATCGGTGGTGGTTGGAATTGGCAGAGGGTAAATTCATCAGTCGGCTATTATGTGAATAGTTATGGCCAAGAACAATATGTCCCCCCTGCCCAAACAGATTCGAGACAATATTCCTTAAATGCGGGAGGTAATGTAACTCTATTTGACGGTCTTGCAAATTACGCCTCAATAAGTCAGGCTAAGAATAATTTGGAAGCAGCCAAGCAAAGTCTCATTAAGTTTAAACAAGATGCTATCGTGCAAACTGTGAATCTTTTTGTTACAATTGTAAGCGACATAGAATTAGTGAGATACCAGGAACAGGATTTGAAATATAACCAGGGGTTACTCGACCAGGTTAACCAGAAATATGACTTAAAAATGGCTACCCTTGCTGATGTCTATTCACAGGAAGTACAATCTTCAACTTCGAAATATAATTTGCTTCAGTACCAAAATGATTATGAAGAAGCCAAAATAAGTTTGCTTAATTACCTTTCTATGGAAGTTACTTCGAACGATACTTTTGACATTCAACAGGCTTCTGTTATAGACACATCTCTTCTTAATCTGAATATTGATAGCTTATATGAGGTAGCTTTTAGCAATAGAAAAGATTATGTGAGTCAGAAAATGAAACTGGAAAGTGCTGAAAATGGGTTGACAGTTGCGAGAGGCGGTTTGTTTCCTACATTGAGCGGTACATATGAATTCTCAACAACTGCTTTGCAGCCTGGAAACCTATTGAAGAATAAAGTTTACACATTGGGCCTTTCCCTCAATATTCCAATATTTTCTAATTGGAGTACTGAGAATAATATTCAAATGGCCGAAGTGCAGTTAGAAAACGACAATGAAGAGTTGAAAGCCTTAGAAAGACAGGTTAGAAGTGATGTAAAAAGTGCTGTTCTGGACCTGCAAACTGCAAAGGAGCAGCTTGCTGTTAGTAAACAAACTTTGAAATCAGCAGGGGAAAGTTTAGATGTGCAGAAAGAATCCTATAAACTTGGAGCAACGACTTTTATTAATCTGCAGCAATCTTACAGAGATTATGTAAATGCGGAGAATACTAAAATAACAGCAGAGCATAATTATCTTGTTAAGCAATATGGACTGTTGAGTGCTTTGGGTGAGTTGAATCCTGAACAGTAACCGGGGCTGTATTTAATTCCGGCAGTTTTATAATGAATTCTGAACCATATCCGGGTGAACTATTTAATGTTATTGTACCCTTAATTATTTCCAGATATTTCTTAACTAGAGTCAATCCCAGGCCGCTGCCTTCGAATCCTCTATTTAAGCCCTCGCTTACCTGTCTAAATTCTTCAAAAATTAGTTGATGTTTCTCAGGAGGAATTCCTATACCGGTGTCCTTAACTCTTATAACTAATTCCGACTTCATATCCATATGATTAAGTACGATAGAAATATCAATACCTCCGTCTTGCGTAAACTTTATTGAGTTGCTTATAAGGTTACTAAGGATAAGCCTGAGTAATTTTTCATCAGTATTAAAGTGAATATGATATTCTCCTGTGACAGACTTTAAGTAAATTCCCTTCTTTACAGCAGTTCTTTCAAATAACTTAATAACATCTTCTGCAGCATTAACGACATCTACGTTTTCAATGTTGACTTCGAATTTATCAGTCTCAATTTTGGTAAGATCAAGAATCTGATTAAGAGTATCGAGAAGTCTGTGCCCGCTTTCATTGATTGTATCACTCCATTCCTTCAATTCCTTATTTTGAAGTTCATTCTTTAATAACTCAGAATAACCAAGAATACCTACCAATGGAGTTCTTAACTCGTGGCTCATGTTTGCAAGGAAATTTGATTTTAGTCTGCTAGCTTCTTCGGCTTTTTCTTTTGCTTCCGTTAACTCTTTTATTATTTCCTTTTGCTTTGTTATATCCTCCTTAACTCCTACATAGTGGGTTATGATGCCCACGCTATTCTTTACTGAAGAAATAGCAACATTCTCCCAATAAAACTCTCCGTTCTTTTTTTTGTTCAGAAGTTCCCCATGCCAGGTTCCTCCTGAAGTAATTGTTCCCCATAGCTCTTCGTATTTTTGAGGCGAATTTATGCCGGATTTTAAAATCCTGGGATTTTTCCCAAGCACTTCTTCCGGCGAATATCCTGTGAGTTTGCAGAATTTAGGATTTGCATAAGATATATTTCCTTCAGTATCAGTTATGACTATTGAAACCGGACTTTGTTCAACTACAGTAGAAAGTTTTCTTAAATTCTCTTCCGCTATTAATTTTTCTGTGATATCATTTACAATCTCATATAGCAGTTTTCTTCCTTTAATATTTATGGGTGACATATATGTTTCCACATCTTTGACTTTTCCATCAGACATAATATGCTTTAGCTGTTGATAATTGTTTTTCTCAAAGACCGCATTATGAAGAATATTAAGTATATCATCAAGATTAAGAATACTCAACCGTTCAATGTTCATTCGCTTAAGTTCGTCTATAGAATATCCGTAAAACTTAGAAGCAGATTTATTAGCATCAATAATATTTCCCGTTGTTGGGTCGATAAGCAGCATGACAGAGAGATTGTTGTCAAATAAATTTCTATATCGTTCTTCACTGTCTCGAAGCAGTAATTCTGCTTTTTTTCTATCGGAAATATCGCGCATAATGCTCTGAATGTAGTCATTATTAATTCTCTTTAGGCTGATTTCAACCGGGATGATACTTCCATCTTTACATCTTGCTAATCTCTCAAAACGAAGTATTTCTCTGTTGTCAATTATTTTTTTCCTCTTGTAAAGATTCTCAAGATCATCATCCACATAAGTATCTTTTACATTTAGTTTGAGCATCTCTTCTTTTGAATATCCTAACAAATCACACACGTATCTATTAACTAATATGATATCAAAATTATCATTAACGATTAATATACCATCCGCAGACTGTTCAATTAACTCCCGATATTTTTCTTCGCTTTCTCTAAGTGCAATTTCCGATAGTTTCTTCTCTGTTATGTCTTTTATGGTTCCATGAACCCCTATGAATTTATTGTTTTCAATGAGTGGTTTACCGCTGCTTCGCACCCATTTAATTCCCCCATTTGGTAACGCCACTCTGTACTCTATAGGGTTATACCGACCTTCTTTATTTTGCTCAAACTCTTTTGCTACAAGTGGACTATCTTCTTCATAAATAAAATCAATAAAATTTTTGCCTACTATTTCAGAAGCTTTGAGTCCAGTTACAACTTCTACGGCTGGAGTTATGAAAATAATTTTCCCATCTTTATCCAACGAATAAACAATTTCACTCAAATTTTCTACTATTTGTCTGTATTTTTTTTCGGATTGTTCTAAAGCTGATTGAATTTCTTTTTGTTCGGTAATATCTCTTACTATAGAAAACACTTTCCCTTCGGACATAAGGATTGCATTTACCTCTGCATAAAATGTTGTACCATCCTTTTTTTTCAATATTCTGTTAATTATGTATGCTTCTTCGCTTCCCAGCCTGCCAAGTTGCAATGGGAGTTCAGCCAAGCTTTTTTTATCAATTAAGTTTATAAGATTCATTTTTAAAAATTCATTTTCAGCATAACCAAAAAGTCTACAAACAATTTTGTTTGCTCGGATGATGTTTCCATTCATATCAGAAATCAAGATTCCATCAGAAGCTTCGTCAAAATAGGATTTAATTAACTTGGACGATTTTATTTGTCTATATAAGAATGCAATCAAAAGCAAAATTACGATGGTAAAAAAGATTAGTGTGAAATAATGTGAAGTTGGCGAAAATGAACTCAGTTCAGTTGTTGTCAATAGATTAATTTTTAGTTGATAAAAATGAGCGAGAGTATTAGTCGTTATCAAGTTAGTATTAAGAGAAATAATTTTAACAAAGGTTTTTTAATTTATTTTTTAGTATAGAATCAATAGTTATTTAATAGTTGAATTTATAGGACTTGTTAACCCATATAAGCTAAGATTGTTAAACATAACGTTTTAAGTCAATTTCTATGCCATGAAAGGCTTAAATAAAGTTTTATGTTGTCCTGTGAAAGTGCATTTTTTGAATGTAAAATGCGTTCTTTGTCTCGTCCTTTAACCAAAGATAAAGTTCTTTAAAGAGGTTAAGAAAAACGGGGGAAAATACTACCTGCGGATTCGCCCAAGCATTGCCGTGAATATAAGGAGAAGTTATAACAGCATATCAAACTTAAGCATGGGAATTACAAATAGGGAATTAGACGGATTTTCCATTTCAAGATTTCTTAGTATGCTTACTCCAAATATAATTCTGCTGTTATCTGATATCTTGGTGTAAATACCCGGATTAATACCCAGATAAGCAGTGCTAATTTTGTTGTTTGTTTCAGTGCTTACTGTTGTCGTTGTAAACGGATAATAAGTTGGATTGAGATTTGAAGGTTCATAATCAAATAAGGTTTGTCCAAAGTAACTCAAACCCAGATAAAAATTAACAGGACTTTCTTCAAAATTAGAATTATAGGTAACAGTGATATATGGATTTACACTTGTATTTTTATTTGTATCTCTAAAAAAAGTAATGGTTGTTATTTTATCTCCAAACACTGGTTGCGTTTCGGTTACTACTACAGTGGCAGCATCGTACCAATATTCCTGGAAAGTCAATCCGACATCAATTCTCATGGTACTATATTTATTTTGATTATGAAAACCTAAACCTACTGAGCCGCCTAATAAATTAATATTCTCCTGATTACTAAAATTAAAACTGCCTGAAATAGAAACGCTTCTTGACATAGGTAAGTCAACATCTAAACCCGCATAAAAACTTGGGAGATTCCATGAAAGATTTTTCCCATTGAACTGGTATGTGTTTGTATTCGATTCTTTATATGACCAAGTTCCATCAGAATTAAAAACAGTGTCAACTTGGAAGTTTCCGTTTCTATTTACATTTGTGTGATTAAGGCTCGCAGTTGATGTATTGGTTGTGTTCAAATAAAACTTTGGAGAAATTGTCATTGATGTATTTTGATTATTATCGGTAACGTGGACAGGTGGTTGGTTTATAGGTCCATCGACTTTAACATTTTGGATATAAATAGTCTGTGTTACGGTAGTACAGCCGCCAAATAGTAATAAAAATAAAGCTAATAAATTTAAAATTTTGTCTGTTTTCATTTCTGTCCCCCTGCTGACTTTACAGATAATGGCAAGATAATTTTCTCGAATGAAACTCTTCGAACTGGTTCGTATCTAGCAGCCTACTCATAATTCTTCCCCTAACAAAATATTTAAAACTCGCTCAATATAATTATAATCAATATTGCTGAAATGTGGAAGTTATATTTTGTTCTTAGAGCAAAAACATGCCTAAATTTGTCAAAAAAGAAATTATTTGCTTATACCGTCTAGTTTTTCGCTCCTTAGACGATGCATCGCATCGTATTTACACTTAATGTAGATGAGAGGTATTAGGATTTATCCAAACATTTTCCCTATTGATTTTCTTCTTTCTTTTTGTTTACTTTTTATAAAAATATAACTTTTCTATTTCTTCACCTATTTTTTCCTTGAGCTTTTCCTTTAAGAATTAGAGAATTGTAGATTTTTTTTATTAGTATTAAACAACAAATAAAAAACATTCCTTTGGAGGCATAAAATGATAGTAACAAGAGACGTTTTTCATCTAAAATTCGGAATGGCAAGAGAAGCGAGAGGACTCTTGAGTGATGGGAAAAGAATAATGGAGAAAAACGGTTATAAAATAGACCGCATACTAACTGATCTTACCGGCAAATCTTATAGACTAATTATGGAGATAAGATTTGAAAGTCTTGCTGAGTATGAAAAGGCTTTGAAAAGTACAATATCTGCTGATGAATGGAAAAAATGGTATGAAAAGTTTATTCCACTAGTAGATTCTTCCGAAAGAGAAATTCTTAATCTTGTGGAGATTTGATTTATTTTAATAGAAATAGGTAAGAAAAAACGAATCAAACTGCTCCAACACCACAATTTTTAACGTTGTCGCTCTTCTCAAGCTGAATAGTGGAGTGTCCAATATTGAATCTATCGTTGAGTTCTTTACACACATGTGATATGAACTCATCATCGTCATCTCCACCAGGCTTAACGAGGTGCGCTGTCAGAACACTTTCGGTTGTACTTAATGCCCAAATGTGAAGGTCGTGAACTTCATTAACGCCAGGTAACTTTTCCAAAAAATTTCTCACCTTTTCTAATTCTATATAATTTGGAACGGCGTCCATTGAAAGATTAAAAGATTCCTTTAAAGTTCCCCAAGTGCTGACGATGATTATAACAACGATCAGTAAACTCAATATAGGATCGAGAAGATAAAAACCTGTTAGCTGTATAACAATTCCGCCTGCCACAACGCTAAGGGAAACTCCTGCATCGGCGGCCATGTGTAAAAATGCAGCCTTGATGTTTAAATCTTTCTTTTTCCCAGACATGAAAAGAAGCGCAGTAATTGAATTAATCACAAAACCGATAGCAGCAATAATTATTATTGTTCCTGCTGCAACACGTTCCACATAAATAAATCTGTTGATTGTCTCTATTGCAATTGCACCAACTGTAATAAAAACTATCACTGCATTTATCAAAGCGGCAAGAATAGTGGATTTTCTCATGCCGTAAGTTTTGGTTGAAGTTGCGGGACGTTTAGCAAGATAGTTGGCTCCCCATGCAAGCAGCAAACCAAGTACATCACTTAAGTTGTGGCCTGCATCCGCTAAAAGAGACATGGAACTGGCCATTAACCCGAAAATAAATTCTACAATTATATAAGCGAGATTTAAAGCTATTCCAACAGAAAAAGCTTTATTATAATTTTGACCTGGTGTATGATGTTCGTGACTCATTGCAAATACATAATATCATTTTTTGAAAATTTAAGAATAATATTGGACACATTAAATAGCGAAGTTATAATGGTTTTTAATCGGTTTTTTGTTGATTAAATATACTAGAATATGGATATTATATTTTAGTCAAACTTTATTGTTAATGAAGGAAGAGAAACTTCTTGTTAACTATTAGTTATACGTGTAAAATATATACTTTTGGGCATTGCAATAAGTTAACTAATTAGTTACCTTTGATGTGTGAAAAGGAAAATATTATTCTACAGTAATTACTTTATAAATTTCTATTCTAAACAAGACAATAAAACAAAAAGAAAATTGATTTTGTCTTAGACCTTATTAAAAATGTTGAAAGAGTTCCTATTAAATTTCTAAAATATTTAGAAGGAACTGATGGTCTTTATGAGATTAGAGTAAATGTAAGTTCTAAAAATATCAGAATACTTTGTTTCTTTGATGAAGGTAATTTAATAATTCTTTTGAATTGTTTTCTGAAGAAGACTAATAAAACACCAAAACAAGAGTTAGAAAAAGGCATAAAATTAAAAGAAGAATATTTCATTGAAAAAATGAAAAGGAATTGAAAAATGAAAAAGAAAATGTCATTCGAAGAACACTTAGATAAACAATATGGAAAAAAGGGAACAAGAAAGAGAGATAAATTTGAATATGAATCTTTAGCCTTTAGATTAGGGGAAATGTTAAAAGAGGAACGAAAAAAAGCTAAACTTACACAAGAGCAGTTAGCAGAAAAAACGGGGACAAAAAAGAGCTATATATCACGGATTGAGTCTGGGAAAAGTGATATACAAATCTCTACGTTTAGTCGAATAATTGAAATTGGGCTAAACAAAAGAATAAACATATCAATCTTTTAGTTGCAAAATTATAATTTAGAACACGTATAACATCTTTAATAAGTAAAGAATCATTTGAAAATACGCAGTCCTGTAAAGTGAAACAAGCTAAAGAATGATGAAGTAAATATTTCATTTTTAAGCTATAATCGAAGCATTTTACCCTTCTTTTTCCTACATCCCAAAATCCTAACTTCACTAACCTTCCCTTTGATTCAACACTTTTTGTTACTATCTTGTTACCAATAAATCTAAGGTAATTTTAGTGAGTGTTAAACTAAGAACAAAGAAACTTTCCGATGGCTCAGAGTCATTCTATCTTGATATTTATGTTAAAGGAAGTAGGTCTTATGAATTCCTTGATATTAAGATTAAGAAGAACGATTCAGAAAGAAAACAAAAAAAGGAATTAGCCGAAGCAAAGCGGTCAAAAAGAGAATTAGAGATAATATCCGATTATCACGATTTACCTAAAAATTTTAATGGAGATGAAGATTTCTTAGAATACTTTGAAAGTAATACTAAGGATTATACTTATGTATCTGTATATAATGATTTCAAAAGATTTGTTGATAACAGGACCATAAATGGGAAATTACCATTTAAGATGTTATCGGAAAAGATAATTGATGATTATAGAGAACATTTAGAGAAGTCTATTAAGAATTCCTCAGCCTGGGCATATTTGGCAAAACTGAAAACAATCTTAAACAAAGCTATTAAAGAAAAGCTAATTGTAAAAAGCCCCGCAAAATTTGTTAGAATAAAACTTGAAGATATAGACATACCTTTTCTAACTGAAAAAGAAGTTAGAGACATGATAAATACGGAAGCACCGAATATAGAACTTAAGAAAGCTTTTATATTTTCTTGCTTTACTGCCTTAAGGATTTCAGATGTAAAAAAGCTTACTTGGTCTGAAATAAAAGAAGGAAGATTATATTTTAGACAAAAGAAAACAAGGGGTATTGAATACTTTACATTACCTGAAACAGCCCTAAATTTCCTATACTTGAATGTGAACAAAAGTGAAATAGAAGGAAACAAACTTGTTTTCAATTTGTACGATAAAAGGCTAATGAACAAGGAATTGAGCCTTTGGGCTACCAATGCAGGGATTAATAGACATATAACTTATCATGTTTCAAGGCATACATTCCCTACTTTAGCTTTAAGTTGTGGTGTAGATATATATACAGTAAGTAAAATAATGGGACATAAATCAGTTAAAATGACAGAAGTATATGCAAGAATAATAAATAAAACAGTAGAGGAAGCAATAAAAAGATTACCTGCAATTGAAGTAAATAAAAAAGATATTCAGTATAAAGAAATAAATAAAAAAGCTGTTTGAAATAAAAAACAGAATTAAAAATGAAAGAAGATATTAATGAGACTAATGCCCTTAGTGAAGCAGAAAAATATTTAAATCTGCCTATTCATAAACACTTAAATATCCAGTTTATTAGATTTTTAAATGATTTTGGAATTGAAGGGAATATTTTAGAAGCTGCTGAACAAATAAATTGGGAAAGAATACTTAATATATATGATAGTGAAGTTATAAGACTTTGGAATAAATTATTAATACCTAAAAATATTGAAGGACTGGAAGATTTAAAAAGCGGATTAAGAGGGGCTTTACTTCAAACAAATTTACATACTCTACTCTATCTTGTATATAATATATTTAGATGGAATGTAAGGGAAAATAACCTATTGGTTGAAAGTTTTAATAAGGAAATTGACAGAAAATTACCTACATTATTACACTTTTCCTTTGCGTCATTCGATTTTGTTTTTGCCTTAATAACCTTAAGCAATGAAAATAATCCGGATGTACAAATAATTTTAATTGATAAGCTTAAAAAACTTGCTGAGAGAGGACAAAAGCTAACAGGAAAGAAGGTATTACCAAAAGAACTAAAAGCATTCCAAATGGTTTTAGAAAGATATAATGAACTAATTCAGAATAACCATAAATCACTTTATTCAACTATTGCAAGGCAGGTGGCAAGAAAGGTTTTAGGCTATAAAAACAAAAAAGAACAAGATAGATTTTATCATAGATTCATTGATTGGAAAGGAAAACTAAAATAATCTATCCGATTTACCCGAACCGGATGAAATTTTAAAAAGTTACTTGTCAACCGAGAATACATCGTATAAATTTGTTCCAATCTATTATATATGTAGGAACAAAACATGTCAGAAAAAACAATAACTAAAGTATATGATGAAATATTAGTAGTGAAGTCTTTACTTGAAGATAAGACAGCGGAATATATTAATATTGACCAAGCTTGTGCCTATTTGGGTTTTAAGAAAGGTTATCTATATAACTTAATTTGGCAGAAAAAAATTCCCTATTACAAACCAAACGGAAAGAAACTTTATTTTAATAGACGTGAATTAGCTGAATGGATAAGTAAGGGAAGAAATAAAACAGTTGACGAAGTAAAAGAAGAACATGAAAAAAAGCATAAAAGTCTATTATTTCATTAAAAACCCCGTATTGATTAATAGACTTTATTTATAAACTAAATGAAAACTTTAACATACATCGAATCTATATCTCAGTTGTCTTTGATAGGTATCAAGCAAAGTTTCCATGACACGTTCAATTTCACTTTCTCTCAAATATATTCTCTTATCCTTAACATAAAAGCTAATTTGTTGTAACAAATTAGAACCGTCCCACGAAATGTTATTATATTTACTTGAAATAAAACCTGTGGCGGTATCATCAATTTTTCTTATTCTTTCTAAAGTATCTGCCATTTTAGTATTATCATAAAAAAATATTTTACTTACTCGTGGAAATATAAGTTTATAAAATAGTATAATATAGGAGAGGATAAGAGAACTTTTTTATACTAAACCTATAAAGGACGAAATGGAAAGTAAAAAATATATAGTTTCTCACATCAATAATATCGGGTTTAAACATACATTTATGATTGATAAAGATAAAAAATTACTTCAGGAGTTTTTAGATAAAGGGAAACTTCGTGTTTATAAAGATTTTGTTAAAGAATTAATTTTATTAATTAAATCAAATGGATTTAAAGTTTCATGCAGATACGATTGTGAGCAATCTATCACTGACTGGACTGCAAAACATGTTCGAATTTCACTTAAAAAAGAACCATTCGAAATATTGTGTGATTTATTTCATGAATATGGACATATTTTATCTGGTCAAAAAAAAATTAATTTAGATAAAAATGTATATAGTCGTGAAGATTTAGCATGGAATTATGCTTTTATTGAGTTTTTAAAACATGATGAATTATTATCATTTGAGGGCGATTTTAATTCTTACAAAATAAAATGCTTGAAATCTTACAAAATAGATTGAAAGAATAAGAAAATTCACTAAAATGAATGATTCAAGACTGTATAAAGCAAAAAACATTAAAGAATTTAGTAGTGTTTTTTCAAACCCTTACGAGAAAATTCTTGAATCAATTGATGATATAATAAAAATTTTTTTAACAAAACAATTAACACTGGACGAAGCTATTATAAGACTACAAGATTTAACCGGAGATTATGAATATACTCCATTTCAATGGATTTTATATCACATAATGATTGATGATACAAATTTTAATATTGCTAATAATCTTTTGAAAAATAACCCCAATACCATTGTGTATAAATATTTTAAGGAGCCTAGTTACGGATTTAATTTGTTAAGTGATATTTATGAAAAAGAGATAAAGCACCTTCGTTATATTGAAATGCGAGCAAAGTTATTTAAAATATCGACCCTTTATCGTAATGAAAATAATGAAACTTGTGACAAGCAATTCTTACCTAAAATAAGTTCCACTTTTTTTAGAGACCATAAGTATACTTACGCCATTTATGATTCTGGAATAATTACTACTTATAATAAAGGTGAAATTTGGGACGGAAAACTTAAAAAATACATAATCCCTGAAATTCATACATTGAAATCTAAGAGAAGTTTTTCATTTTCATTTTCAATAAATAATAAGAAATTCAAAAGTATCCACAACTTAGATGGTTCAAGAACCATTTTAGATGATGAAGGCAATTCCGAAACTTGGTATGCAGACGGTAGTTTTATTATTAAATATAAAAATAGCAAAACAATCAATGTATATCCTGATGGTAGTTACGATACTATGTACGAAGATGGTAAGATCTTAAGTGTGGATTTCGAAGGGAAAGCAGTACAACGTAATCATAAAATAAATATAATTTTCAAAATGTTAAAAGAGATAATAAATGAAAAAAATACCAGAAGAGATTGATTTAGGTTTCAAGGATGCCATTATTGAGATTGGGAAAATCGACAATAAATATTATGCTAAAACGGAAGAAATTGATGCCAAGGTTGAAATATCAAAAGAAGATTATAATAAAATTGAAATGTATTGGAAAGAAAGTAAATCAATTTTATTAATTATTAACGAAATTATTCCTAACCCACAAAATGGTATTATTAGAAGTTCAAATTATAAAATTGAATTAAATGTTGATGGCACAGAATGGCTTCATTAATTTTGGCATTGTATGATAAATAACAATTCTGAATAATTCATCAAAAAAAGATTTTAACTAGGTTTGTTTTCTTTGTTCTGAGGTAATTCTTTAGATTAAACTATAATTTTATAAACAAATGTAAACCATTAGTTGTTATTCTTTTATAATTTGTTAAAATTAAATTAATAAGTTTAAAGTTATAATATTGTATAGTAACATAACAAAATTAAAGTGACATACGTAAAATGAAAATTTCGAAAATAGGTGAAAACTTTGTATTAAATGAATTAAATAAAAATAAGAAACGAGTTTACACATTTCATAGTCGTAATGAATACGGTTTTGATATTCGAGACGAAAAATCTAATCACTTTATAGAAGTTAAAAGCACTTCAAAAAAAATTTAAAAGATATTACTTTTCGTTATTTAACAAAGAAGGAATATAACAAGGCAAGATGGTGTATTAAAAATAGAAGGAAATATGAAGTCTTTATAGTCATTGATGTTAAAAGTAACAATATTAGAGTGGCTAAAAGAATTTTAGCAAAGGATTTTTTAAAACTTTTGAAATTCGAAAAGTGGTGGAGATTACCTGTTCTAAGAAATTAGTAACAAAATATAATATTCATTAATAATACAAGTAGGTTGACAACTTCATATAAAAAATTACCCCCAAACAATCTTAAAAACTTCTATTACATTATGCAGATGAAAAAGTAAAAAGTAGTTTTATAAACTACATTTAACCTTTTTAATTTTGGCAATATTTAATATAACTCTATTGATAAAGTATGAAATTAAAATTTAAGTTCTCATTTTATTTTTTAATCTTATGTTTTACTGATTTGATTTTTGGGCAAAATATATCTGATACTACAAGGCCTATTAAAGTAAAAATAGTCAGTATTCCCAAAGCAGATTCATTCTGGCATACTTTTGTTTATGTTGCAATACCAGCTTTTTTTGTTGGAATAGCACTCTGGTTTATTCAATACATATCTCAGAAAAGATTAGCAAATAAACAGAACGAAGAACATAAAAAAGAGGTTGAAAGATTAGAGTCAATTCAGTTAAGAGAAAATTTTGAAAAATCTTTCTTTAATATATTAAGTCATCAAAATGAAATACTAAGAAATATAGCGTTAGAAGTTACCGCTAAGGGACATGTCTACAATTATTCAGGCGTAGAATTCTTTAATTATATAAAGTTTAAAATGAAACTCTTTTATAACTACCAATTAGCCATCCATGGAAAGGTCAAGACTGCACAAATAATTAGGTATAAGTTAGAATATAATAATTACTTTAGCGATAGTTTTTTTCACGACGTATCTAATTTCGCAAAAATTGCAAAGGCAAGCCCAGCAAAAGATACATCAGTTAATGAAATTGATTTTATGAAAAATTTGTCAAAATATACGTATCAACACTTATTTGATGTTTGCTATGATTATTTGGGACATTATTTCAGACATCTTTTTAACATTCTGAAATATCTGGAAAACAAAGATAAGGACATTGTAAAATATGAAGGAGATGTTAACTTTTACGCTGGTATGATACAGGCTAGGATGTCTTTTTCAGAATTATTTGTTTTGTTTTATGACGCTTTACTCTTTGAAAAAATGTCTTCTTATATTGATAAATATCACCTTATAGAAAACCTACCTCAGGAGGAATTAATAAATGTGAAACATCAAGAATTTTACAATTGTAAGATGAAAAGTAAAAAGTATTACAATCATATTTAACACGAAGTAATTGAATAAATACATTCAAAAAATCAATATGAGTAAACTTTATTAATTGTTACTATAGTGTTATTACATTTTATATAAGATATTAAATTATAAGGAGTTAAATTAGTATCATTTAATTAATAAGTGAAGTTAACTATGAATAGCACTCGTGTACTTGACAGATATGTTAGAGTTAGAAGTCCTAAGAAGCAAGATGATATTAATGCATAGAATATTTATCATGTCTCGAATTTTAATGATATAAGAAATAAATGAAACATATATATACAACTGCACAAATATGTTCTAATAATTAACATTTGATGCAGTATAAGTAATGGTTAGCTGTCACGCTTTAAGATGTGTGCTAACGAAAAATAATTTTAGGAAATATAAGCTCTCTAAGTAGTATAATATTAATGAGGGTATTTTTATTTAATTTAGGAGTTAAAAATAAAATGACAAAATCTAAAGAAATAATTATAAATGATATAAAAGATATGTTCTCTATAAATTATAGAGGGTATAAAATCGGACTAAGAGCTTTTCCTCAATCCATCCCATTGTTTTACATAAAAGGAATTAAACTTCTATATGGAGCAATTTGCCCATCTTTCAAAGATGCCAAAGAAATTGTTAAGATATTTTTAGACAAGGGGATGGTATTTTCAGAACGATTTTCTCTTAGTATTTCAAAAGGGATATTTATTATAAATCTTAAATAAAATGTCAGATATAAGGCGCTTCAACTCCACAGGGTTTTCACATTCGGTAATTTTATAATTTTAAAGTGAACTATGCCGTTCCGGCTATCATGTTAAAAGTACTCATAATGAATTAATTTACTTACAAAAATAAATAAACTCCATTCGCCAGATTATAGGCAGTTGTGTTTTCATACGGCATTTTCGTTTTTTGGCGGAAACCTAAACCTAAATCCATTATATGATATAGTAGTAAAAATATTGGTAGTTATTAGGAAGATAAAAGCAAAATATGAAATGTGCCAATAATAGCTATAAAAATATGTTAGCTAAAAAAAAATTAAATGGGGAATAAAATTTATGAATGAAACAAAATTTAAAATTTTCGCCTTTATTTTTCTTATAGCTCTATTTTTTATAATATTTATAATTCATCAGTTAACTCCTGACAAATATAATAATAACAACGAAAATGAGATTAAAAAAGAAAGTATGATTGATACGATTACTTCCACTTCACCTGTGAATGTTCAACCTAAAGATAAAACTTATGTAGTATCAAAAGATGTAACTAAAGATGTAAGGAAAATACTTTCATTGGAGTGGGATAAATATAGCAGTTTAGGCAACGATAAATTAATCAATGCTGTCATAGATAGTGATATACTATACGTTTATCTTGAAAAAAATCCTGTGGACGATTTGGCATCAAAATTATATTCTTTAGATGAAGAAAAGCAATCTTTTTATCAAATAGGGAAACCTTTTCTTTTTTCTGTTCAAAGAATATATCGCAAATTTCCATATTTAAAAAATTATAAAATGTATATTGTGCATTATGAAGATATTATAGACAATTATGGTAACAAAACTGGAAGCGAAGCTAAAATGGATGCTTATATGAGTATGCTTCCTCAAACTGCGAAAAAGGTAAATTGGGATTATGTAAAAGAAAAATTTTATCCTTCAATATTTTACAATACTGATGACTATGAAAGAATTAAAAATATGTTAGATGACTTTTATTATAAATAATTTAATGTGAATTAAATCCATCTAAAAAGGTAAATGAATGAATGTTCAAATAATATTAAATATTGTTGGTTTATCTTTTAACATAATCGGAGCAAGTTCAATATGGAGATTTGGTCTCCCGCCTAATATAGATAGAGAGGGTCGTACACATTTAATTACGAATCAGATAGACATTAAAGAAAAAATTCTTGGTAAAAAATATATTAAGTATTCTAAATTAGGAATGCTTTTATTAATTCTTGGTTTTGTTTGTCAATTTTTAGCATTGTTTTTCTAATCATATAAAACGCATATAATTTTTTAAATGACTAAACAAAATGTAGAACTTTCTACTATTTACAAAGCAAGCGTTTAGAAAAATGTTACCTTTGTGTTACCGTAAAATTCATAACTTCATATATACTAATAGCTTAAAGAGGACTAATTTAATTAATAAGTAAAATGTGCTACCTGCATCTCGGATCTATATGTCCATTGAATCTTTCATATACAGCTTGCTCAAGACTTTCTCTATGGTCCGGGTGAGCAATAGTAATTAATAATTTAGCACGCTCTTTTAGAGATTTTCCATACAAATCTACTCTTCCGTATTCCGTAACTATGTGATGAACGTTTGCTCTTGTTGTTACAACTCCGGCGCCTTGTTTTAAGAAAGGAACTATCTTGCTTTCACCTTTTGCTGTAACAGATGACATTGCTATTATAGGTTTTCCTCCATCGGAATATGATGCACCGCGCATAAAATCTATTTGTCCGCCGACACCTGAGAAATGTCTTGTCCCGATTGAGTCGGCACAAACCTGTCCTGTAATATCAATTTCGATTGCGCTATTAATTGAAGTGACTTTCGGATTTTGTCTAATATTATGAACATCATTTACGTAGGCAACATCAAGCATTTCTATTAATGGGTAATCAAGAAAATCATATAATTTCTTTGTTCCCATCACAAATGTCGCTATTATTTTTCCCCTATTAATTCTTTTATCTTCTCCGGTAACTGCTCCATTTTCAATTAATGGAATAACCCCGTCGGAAAACATTTCGGTATGAATTCCCAACCTTTTATGATCAGATAATGCAGCCAAAGCTGCATTTGGAATTCCGCCAATACCCATCTGTAAAGTAGCTCCATCTTCAACAATTTCGGCTATATAATTGCCTATTTTTTGTTCAACTTCTGAGATAGCAGGTGAACCAGTTTCATAAATTGGAGAGTCATGTTCGACCAAGATGTCGAAATTGCTTATATGGAGCAGCCCATCTCCAATAGTTCTCGGCATCTGGGGATTTACTTGAGCGATAACTACCTTTGCTGTTTCTACTGCAGAGAGGGTTGCGTCAATAGAAACCCCGAGTGAACAGAAACCATATTTATCAGGCGGAGACACTTGAACAAGCGCAACATCAATGGGTAAAATATTTTTTCTAAATAACCTTGGTGTTTCGCTCAAAAATATCGGAATATAATCAGCAAACCCTTCTTGTGTTGCTTTTCTGGCGTTTTGTCCAACAAAAAGAGAATGCAAACAAAAAATCCCTTCGTATTCAGGTTTTACGTAGGGAGCTTCACCTTCAGTATGAAGGTGCATTATCTCGATTCCTTTTAATTCTTTATAACGGTTAACCATTGCCTCTATGAGTACTTTGGGTGCGGCAGCAACGCTGTGTATAAATACTCGGTCACCAGATTTAATAACTTTTACTGCTTCTTCTGCGGTTGTGTAATTTGATTTCATTTTTCTATAATTAAATTTATTCTTGATTATTAGGTTTACTCAAATTTAATAATGGAGACTACTGAAAAATTCTGGTTTGTCATTTCGAAGGAGCGGAGTGACTGAGAAATCTCTATAAAAATTGGGATTTCTCCCTTCGGTCGAAATGACAATTCTGATATGTTTATAATTTTTAGAAGTCTCTAATAAATATTTTTGTCTTCCTATGTAAATTTATGAAAACATAGAGTTTATTTCTGCAATTATCAGTAATTAAGCTTTCAGTAAATCCAGGATATTTTTGCTAAAAGCAAAAATAAATTACTTATTAAAAACATATTTTATGCCGTCAAAAATAATTTGTCTATTTAACGTTTTTGGAAAGAACAAAGTTAATTTCTTTATTTATTTTTCCCATTTTTGAGAACGTTAGCCAGAGAAATTTAGAAAATAGGAAACGGAGGAACTCTGTAAAGCTATCTGAGTAAATTCTGTCAATAATCTAACTTTGTTTTTTTTAAACCTTGTGCATTATCTTGAAGAAATTAATTACAAACAGATTATGAACGGTTATTTGTCCATCTGCTCAAATCAGTTTGCACTTTGATATTTCTTGAGTTAATGTTTGTATCATTATGCAGTTTATGGAGCATATTTAGAACTATTATTAAATTAAAGTGATTTATATGCACTTTCTTGGTTTCAATTACTCAGGTTTTTCATTAATTTTGAAATAATTATTCTCAACCAATAACTTTAAGGATCCACCCCAAAATGTCTGTTAAACTAAGCCGTCAAAATAGGATAAAAGAATTGCTTAATGACAATTTTATTTCTAATCAGGAGGAGTTAAGCAATCTGCTCAAACAAGAGAATATTTTGGTTACTCAGGCTACATTAAGTCGTGATTTTGCAGAATTAGGCGTTGTCAGGACTAATACCGAAAGAGGAATTAGGTACGTTCTTGATTCTAACGAATCCGGTAAACAAATAGCAAAGTTGATTGGTTTTGAAATTTTAAGTATCGATAATAACGAAAGCTTGGTTATAGTTAGAACTTTGGCAGGCCGGGCGCCTGGAGTTGCTCATTACATAGACAGATTAAATAGGGAAGAAATATTAGGAACGGTTGGCGGCGTTGATACTGTCATAGTTATTCCAAACAAGCATAAGAATATACCTGTAATTGTTGATTTAATTAAAGTTATGATGTCAGATTTACCTACCAAATAATTATCTCCATTTTGCACTTCCCAGGATCAGAAGTGATGTGGTTCAGACCTTTCCACACGGTAATTCCATATCTTAGGTATAGTATTTCAATTTTTCCTATTTTAAATTAATTAGATATTAAGATTTAATTAGGAAATACAAAAGATTGGGACGGAAATAGTTTGACTCCCAGAAAAGCAGTTGCATGCCTTATGTGTTTACCTTCATTTATCTAAAGGTTTTGAAACTTAAATATGCTTTGTTATTATCAGTCACGGCGAGGCCTTGCCTCGACGGAAAGGAGATATGAAATGCTAAAAAGGATTATCCTTTCGTCAGCATTTTGCGCCATGTTGTTTTCTATCAGTGTTTTTCCGGAAAATAAAAACCTGGATACTCTCGACTTATCCACTAGAAATTATGACCAGCAGAATGTGCAGCTAAATCTCAAGTTTAGTTTTGATAAAAAGGAAGTTTTCGGTGTAGAGCATTTCACATTTTATCCATTGATGAATGGATTTCAAAAATTAGTTCTTCATTCAAAAACCACAAAAGTATCCGAAGTTACTATGGACGGAAAGAAATTAAACTTTACCGAAGATGGAACTTATTTGAATGTATATTTAGATAAGAAATATGGTATCGGTGACAAAATAACCATAATTATAAAATATACTGCTGATCCTACTGCCGGTATGTTTTTCTTCGAACCAACAAAAGAAATTCCTCAAATTCCTTATGAAATTTGGACGCAAGGGGAAGATACGTTAAATAGATATTGGTATCCTGCTTATGATCTTCCGGATGACAAATTAACATCTGAAATAATCGCGACGGTGCCGGACACATTAGAAGCAATATCAAATGGCGTTCTACAATCTGTTACAGAAAATCCACAGGACAATACAAAAACATACGACTGGAAAATGGACCAGCCGCATTCCAACTATCTTACAACTTTGATAGTTGGAGATTATCAAACTATAAAGGAAGATGTGAGAGGAATTGAACTGGATTATAATGTTCCTAAAAATTGGGCTGATAAGGTGGATTATTTTTATGGTAATAGTGGTGATATGATAAATTTTTATTCAGATTATTTAATTCCTTATCCTTATGAAAGATATGCACAAACGACTGTACAAGATTTTTCCTGGGGTGGTATGGAAAATGTAACTTCAACTACATTAAACAGAAGATTGCTGCACGACCAAAGTGCAGAACCAAATTATAATTCGGAAGGTCTCATTGCTCATGAAATGGCGCATGAGTGGTTTGGCGATTATGTTACATGCAAAGCTTTTAATCAAATTTGGCTTAATGAAAGTTTTGCAACATATATGACTGACCTATGGATTGAACATAAATATGGTGAAAATCAGTTTAGATATCGCCGCTACAAAGAGAATCAGACCTACTTCAATGTTGAATTAAAAGCTGAACCTCTTGATTCGTTAGAAGTTGATACATCTAGTGGAGTTCCTTGCGAACTACAGGGTGATAAGGCATACGAAAAGGGTGCCGCAGTTTTAAATCTATTGAGATTTTATTTGGGTGACGAAGCTTTCGAAAACGGTCTGAGGCATTATCTGAATGAATATAAAAATAAAGCTGTAACAACGGCCAATTTTGAAAGTGCAATGTCCCAAAGCACCGGAAGAAACTTAACTCAATTCTTTAATGAATGGGTTTACGGTGGAGGATTCCCGGTGTTTAATATTGAGTATCATTGGGATGAACCAACCAAAAGTTTATTGTTAACTGTAAGACAAGTTCAAAAATTTCTTCCTGCAGTTAAGTTATTTCATACTCCTCTTTTGGTGGAAATTACAAGTCGGTCAGGTACTAGTCTTGATACAATTGATATTAATAAAAAACTCCAGCATTTCAGCCTTCTTTGCGATAGCAAACCATACATGGTCCGGTTCAATAAATATGATTGGGTTCTGTGCAAAGTTAATATTGAAAAACCGTTTGATCAATGGGTATATCAGTTACTGTACGATGATGATGTGGTCGGGAGAATTACCGCTGCTCAGCAACTTGCTAATTTTGGGCTAAAGTCGATCCCATACTTAAAAGAAGCTTTGATACGAGATAAATTCTATGGTGTTAGAATCCAAATTGTTAAGAGTCTGAAACAAATAGGAGGTGGGGATGTTCTTCAACCTCTGAAATTGGCTGCTAATGATTTTGATGGTAGAGTTAGAGTAGCCGCAATAAATGCACTTTCAATTTTTAATGCGAGTGAGGTTTCCCAATTATTACTAGATAAAATAAAAAATGAAAAAAATGTATATGTTGTTGGAGCAGCATATTCTACAATTGGTGCTGTGAAAATGGATAGTGCGTTCAGCATTTTGGAAGCAGGGTTAGATCGCGGTTCTCATCGTAATATTATACGCCGCGGGATTTTCGATGGTTTCAAATATCTTGATGATCCACGTGTTTTACCTCTTGCAAAAAAATACATTCAGTATAAATATAGTTATGGCGGAATGCATTTATTGGATACAACAGCGCTAAATTGTGCAATGCTCTTTTCCAAAACACACCGGAAAGAGGTGATCGATATAGTAACGTCCGCTTTGTTGAATCCGTATTTTAGGACAAGAAATTATGCTGCGGATTTGCTGGTAAAGTTAGATGCTTCGGATAAAGTTCCTCTTTTAAAGGAAGTTTTATCAAAAGAAAGAAGACTGAATGTTACAACTACTTTGGAAAGTGCCATTAAACAACTGCAGAAGGTTGATTGAAAATATTGGTTATAATTAGTTCGATAATAGTCGAAAATGATACATTATATTTAATTTTTTATTAATAGTTTTTCTCTTTAAATTAGCCCGAAAGAAGTATATTTTTGTAAAAAAATAGTGAGAAAAATATGAGAAAAATCTTTATAGTTTTTTCTATTATATCTTCTGCATGTTTATTGTATTCTCAGACCGCATCAGATTATTTTCCTGCTAACACGGGATTCAAATGGTATTATAAAAACATTCCTCTTGATTCATTAAACCATGAAGTTGATTCCGCTGCAACTATAGAAATCGACTCTTTTGCCACTACAACGAGTTACAAAGGAAAAAGTGCGGATTTAATTTTAGGCAAGCAGGGATTACTGAATACTATTTTATATCAACCTTATATTGATTCAGGGTATGTTAGTTTCGACGGAAGCAACGCATATACTTATTTCAAGGGAATTAATTTTGTAATTCCAGGCACAAGCCAAAATGTCATAGGAAAGAAATTATCTAACTTAACCACACAAGGTTTAGTTGACTGGCAATTATTATATCAATTTGGTGCATCAGTAAGCACCCCTTACCAGATTTTCTCCGTAGATACAACACTAAATTTAAATTCTACCAATTATAATTTCCGAATTGTTGGAACTGGTATAAGATTAGGAAATGAAAATATAACAACACAGGCTAGTAACTATGATGCCGAAAAATTCCTAATAAATACTGATATCCAAATATTCTTTATTACTCAATATGTTTCCATTTTGACAATTAGTGATACTACATGGATAGCACCGGGAAATTGGATTGTGAAAAGCGTTGTTCCCTCAGTGTCTGTTAGTGGATTACCAGGACTTCCTTCATTTTACGTTCCTGGTAATAAAAGCTCAGCAATAAGTCCTATAGTAACAGGAGTTAGTAAGAAACAAAATCTAATAACTGATTTTCATTTATACCAGAATTATCCAAATCCTTTCAATCCCAGCACAATTATAAAATATAGTTTACCTGAAGCATCAAATGTAAAACTTGTAGTATATAATATTTTGGGAAGAGAGATTGCAACTTTAGTTAATGAGTTCCAAAATTCAGGAACGCATGCCATTGTGTTTAATCCCTCCCGGATAGACGGTGGCTTATCATCGGGTATTTATTTTTATAGGATAGAAGCTAAAAATTGGTTTGCAGTTAAAAAATTAGTTTACTTAAAATAGGAAATTGTTCTTTAAGAATATTTTAGTGGGAAATAATGAGCAGAAAAAATTCTGATTTGTTCTTTTACAATGAATCTTCTACCCAGGGTGTGAGTGAGGAAGTTCCTACCAGAGATAAGATAGAAGAAAAATACAAGTGGAATTTAAAACATATCTATGATACTGATGAAAAATGGGAAATAGATTTCAAATGGGTAAAAGAGAATTTACAAAATTATAGCCAATTCCAGGGGACGCTTGCAAGAAGTTCAAAAAGATTAAGGGAGCTTCTGAAATTTGATGAGGAAATTGGAATTAAACTTGAACAACTGAACCTTTATGCGATGCTGTCTAAAGACAGTGATATGAGCGTTCCAAAATATCAGGCGATGGAAGATAGAATTACATCGCTTATTACTCAAGTTTCAACTGCAAGTTCATTCATTAGGCCGGAATTATTATCTATTTCCAATAAAAAAATTAAAGATTTTGTTGAGAGTGATGATTATCTTAAAAAATATGAGCATTATTTCGATAATCTATTAAGAGAAAAACCTCACACTCTAAGCAAAGAACAGGAGCATATTGTTGCTTTAGCTTATGACATGATGGGCGGGCCATACAACTCTTATTCAATCCTTACTAATTCAGATTTTAAATTTCCAAAAGTAAATGATCCGGATGGAAACCCAACCGAGATTTCACACGCCCGTTACTACGCAGCTTTATATTCAGTTGATAGAGAATACCGGGAAAGAGTTTTTAAAGGATATTTTGTCCCTTATATGCAGTATGTTAATACTCTTTGTACTCTTTTCAATGCTAATCTCAAAACTAATATTTTTACGGCGAGAGCGAGGAAATATAATTCAGCCAGGGAAGCAGCGCTCGATAGAAATAATATACCTATTTCGGTTTATGATAACTTAATTGAGACTGCTGATAAAAACCTTAAGCCCTTGCACCGTTGGGCCAAAATCAAGAAAGAATTATTAAAGATTAATGAATTGCATCCTTATGATGTGTATGTAAGTATTTTTCCTTTTGAGAAAGAAACGAAATATCCTTACCAAACTGCCCAAGAAATTGTTTATTCTGCTCTGAAGCCTTTAGGAACAGATTATCTGAATTCATTGAAAATGGCATTTGATAATCGCTGGATAGATGTATTTGAAACAAAATCTAAAAGAAGCGGAGCATATTCTTCAGGGACGACTTTTGGTGTTCATCCTTATGTTATGTTAAATTGGACTGACCTTCTAAACGATGTTTTCACACTTGCGCATGAAATGGGGCATAATATGCATTCCCATTACACAAGCCAAACACAACCTTTTGTTTATGCGAACTATACTATATTCTTGGCAGAAGTTGCATCAACATTTAATGAATCCTTACTCTTAGATTACCTGATTGAAAATTCTAAAGACAAAGAGGGAAAATTATTTTTGATAGAAAAATATTTAAATAATATTTCTGCGACTTTTTACAGACAAACTATGTTTGCTGAATTCGAGATGTGGGCATACTCGGAAACAGAAAAGGGTGTAGCACTTACCCCAGATGTATTGAGAAATAAGTACAAGGACCTATATCAGAAATACTGGGGACCATCGATGGTTGTTGACAAAGAAGAAGAATATACCTGGTCGAGAATACCGCATTTCTTTTACAATTTTTATGTTTTTCAATATGCAACGGGTTTTGCTGCTTCAGAAGTGCTTTCAAAAAAGGTGAAGAAAGAGGGAAAAGAAGCTGTCGATAAATATCTAACATTTTTGAAGTCTGGAAGTTCTGATTATTCAATTAATATTTTGAAGAAAGCAGGCGTTGACATGAATTCACCTGAACCTGTTTTGGCAACCACAAGAAAAATGGACCGCCTATTAGATGAACTTGAATCATTAATTTAAATGTTGGTTTCTTTTATTTTCTGAACCGACTAATTTCAAAACCAAGCATTCCTTTGAATTAAAATGAAAGTATATAACAAAAAAGATTTGCACGATTATCCCCAATCATTAACTTATGATGACATTAGTTTAATTCCTGTAGATGTTTCGCGTGTCAAAAGCCGGAGTGAGGCCAGTACTGAATCTTCCTTCTTGGGATTAAAACTCAATCTTCCGGTTATTTCAAGTCCTATGGATACAGTAACAGGAATAGATATGGCAGTTGAATTATCAAACTTGGGATGCATAGGCATTCTAAACAGATTCGATTCCTCTCTCGATACGCTTTTATCTTCTAACAAGAATAAAGGAATAAAATCTGTCTCCATTGCCTTAACTACACCGATGAATGTTATTGAAAAGTTGGTTGAAAGAAAATATATAATCTGCATTGACACTGCAAATGCCGGCAACACGTCTGTCTTGAAAAAAACTGAAGAAATAAAAAAGAAATTCGATACTAAGTTAATTGTAGGTAACATTGCTCATGGTGCGCCTTTAAGACAATTAGAAGAAGCAGGAGCCGATGCTGTTAGAGTGGGAATAGGAAGCGGAAGTGTTTGCACAACCAGCGTGCAAACGGGCATTGGGATCGGCCAAGTTTCTTCACTTCTTAGTGTACTTTTTGAAAAAGAAGAAAAAAAACTAAAAATAAAGATTATTGCCGATGGGGGAATAAAAAGTCCGGGCGATATTTCGAAAGCAATTGCACTTGGTTCCGATGCAGTGATGCTCGGCAGAATGCTTGCGGGCACTAGAGAAACTCCGGGTGAAGTGATAAAATATGATGGTCAACTTTGGAAAAAATACCGCGGTTC
>JBJKPP010000266.1:0-1330 GCA_046706145.1 Ignavibacteriaceae bacterium
CCTGATAAAAGAAAAGAAATAATAGTTGCGAGAAAACAAACTGCTAATTTTCCGGCTGAATTAAATACTTTAACAAGCGGACGTATAGTTCATGATTTTTATGAAGATAAAATAAGAATGTTTGGCATGGAGTTGCTTGGCCCTCTTGCTGATAATTCACCTGTCTTCTACTATTTTGACCTGGTCAACACAACCTCAATTGATAATAGGCTGGTTTATGAAATTCACATGGAGCCTAAAAATCCTTCTAGTCCGGGATTTATTGGGAATATTTTTATTACAGATGGAACTTTTGATTTAATTAAGGTCAATTTGCTATTGAATAAAGCTTCGGATTACGGTGGAATTTTGGACTCAGTTTCTGTTTTTCAGGAGTTTGCAAAATACGATTCTATATACATGCCAGTGAATTATAAACTGTCATTAATAGTTCAATATTTGAATCTATTTAAACTTGGATTTGAGCTTAACTCGGTAATTCACGATTATAAAATCAATACAAAGATTCCAGGCAATACTTTTAGTAAGGCTGTAGTTACAGTTTTACCTGATGCCGACAAAAAAACAAAAAGTTATTGGAATGAAATTCAGTCTGTTCCATACACAAAAGCGGAAAAGTCGGCTTATAGCAGAATAGACAGTCTAAGCAAAATACCGGTTTCCTTTTGGGATAATTTTTCCTATTTCTCTACTTCCGAAAATGTTACTGACAATTTTTCAATTACCGGACCGCTTGGATTATATCATTTTAACAAAGTTGAAGGCAGCGCTTTAGATTTGGGGTTTTCTTTGGATAATGAATTTGATAAAAGATTTGATGGTAACGCAGATTTTTCTTATGGATTTTCAGACAAAAAGTTTAAATCAGGATTAGCTCTTAATTACAAACTCGGAGATTATCGAACGTATGATATAAACTTTCATGCATTCAGAAAAATCACTCCACTTTTCGTTACGGATGATTTCTATAAAAATATATTGGCAACAGTTCTTCCATTGTTAACAAAAAGTGAAGTTGTGGATTACTATTACACAAATGGATTTGAGTTGAGTGTTGGCGGTGATGTTTTTCCCATTCTTAATACTTCAATTGGATTTATGAATCATACCGATAGAGATGCATTTAACAATACTAATTTTTCCTTTTTTAATAGAAACAAAAAGTTTGAGCCCAACACCCAAATTTATGAGACAAAAATAAATGCTTTAAAACTAAGTTTTGATTTTGATTTCCGTGATTATGTCGAAGATGGATATTTTAGAAGAAGAATTTACTCTGGTAATTCCCATATAACTTTTGGTGGTAGTATTACTTTATCTGATAAGAACC
>JBJKPP010000267.1:0-10609 GCA_046706145.1 Ignavibacteriaceae bacterium
CTTGATGCCATTTCATAACCTGGATTAAAGAAAGTATCTTCTAAGTTCAGCGGATGCAGTAAGTTTTCCTTTATAAAAATATCCAGACTTTTAAGTGAGACTTTTTCAATAACATTTTGAAGAATAACGGACTTTATTTCACTTTGTATTTCTTCCTCATCTTTGTCTGTTTTGCTCAAGCTTTTTGATATTCTATCTACGATATCCATACTATAGCTGTAGCTGGTATTAATATCATCAAACAAATTAATTTTGAATTTTTCATCCAATAGGTCGCGTATCTTTAATGAAGACAGTCTTCTGTCAGAAAAATTAATTAGATAATTTCCTATCCTATCATCAAGGTTTAACTGGTTATAGTCTATGAGAAGTAAAACCGAATAGAGTGTAAAAATTTCAGTAAGATTGTCTATATCAAATAAAGTTTTTGGCGAAACCTTCAAAGAGTTTTTAGCAAAAGTGTGATTACCAAAGTATTTGTTAAAAATTATTTTCTCTTGATGCGAAATTAACAAAGATGCACAGGGGAAAATTTCCTCTTTAATAGCATCGCTAATTAAAACTTCCGTTTTTGAAAAATCGTAATAATTGTTGGATTCATCTTCATTATAAATAGATTTGCTTTTTGATAAATTCATCCCGCTGCCCAGCATAAAATTAGATTCTGGGATTGTTATAGGCAGTTTACCGGCAATATTTATTTCTCCTAATATTGCTTTTACAGCGGCTTCTTGAGAAGAAATGGAATCTCCATAAGCGCAAATTAATGATGGTCCATCGGGAAAGGCTGAAACAAGATAAGGGTTTCCGAAAAAGATTATTATAGATGGCCTGTTTATTTTTCTTAGTTCATTAATTAAGACCATTTCTTTATCGGTAAAGCCTATTGTTCCTTTGCTAGGTTTAGCCTTAATAAAAACCGAAACTAATATGAGTTCTGAATCTTTTGCTTCATTCAATATTTCCAGATAAGAATTTTCTTCACTTGTGGGATTAATGTAGAAACTGTTTACATAGTTTAAGTCATTTTTTAGTCTTTCTGCAAAGTATTTTTGCTTGTCTTCAAAAACATTATCTGAAATATTTATGTTTAAGATTTTAAAGTAGTTCTCCCGTTTTAGCGGAATAACTTGAGAGACATTTCTTAATAGTGTAATAGATTTTTCAGAAATTTCATTTATTAAACGTAAGTGCGATTTGTAGCCGTAGAGTTTTTTTACCGAATCTTTTTCATATTTCTTTTGCTGTTCAATGTTGTAAAACTTTTTAGCGCACAAAAGCTTTCTTACACTTTTTTCAATCCTGCTTATATTAATTTTATCATTTTTTACTGCGTTGACCAGGGCGCCCAAAGTTCTTTCGGCATTTTCGGGTTTAGTCAACAAATCAATACCGGCATTAATTGCTAGAACTGTTGCTTCTTCTATAGAGAAATATTTTGTTACGGCACTCATATCCATCGCATCCGAAACAATTAGACCTTCAAATCCCATTTCTTCAATAAGCAAGTCGGTAATTACTGTTTTAGAAAGCGAAGCAGGCAGACCAGATTTTTTCTCTAAGGAAAGAACTTCCAGGTGTCCAATCATTATAGATTTAACACCAGCATTTAGTGCTTCTATAAAGGGGGCAAGATCTCCTTTAAAAAGAAATTTCTTGTTCAGATGGACTTGGGGGATATCAATATGCGAGTCTGCTTCAGAGCTGCCATGACCGGGAAAATGTTTGACTGTGGAAATAATCCCCGAGTCATTGGTCCCTTTTATAAATTCTGCTGCAAATTTGATGACTAGATTTTTCTCATCAGAGAATGCTCTTATATTAATTATGGGATTTCCGCTGTTTGTATTTACATCGGCAACTGGTGCATAATTTTGGAATACACCCATCGCTTTGGCCTGTAAGCCGATTGATTTTCCCATTAAATAAGCAAAGTTGGGATTTCCGGTTGCGGCAACCGCCATGGCATAGGGGTACTCCGGCGTATTTTTCAATCTCATTCCTAGTCCACGTTCAAAGTCAGATGCAACCAGCAATGGGATTTCGGAAACTTCTTGCAATTTATTAATTAATTTTACTTGTTCATTTAATGAACCTTCGAATAGAATTATACCGCCAAACTTTTTATTTTTTACTAATTTTACAATTTTATCTGATTCCGACTCATTATTGGTACTGTTTCCAAAGACTCCTGGGAAAATGAGCTGAGCGCATTTTTCCTCAACACTCATTTCACTAATTTTATTCTCAACCCATTCATATTCTGACTGGGAAATTGGGAACAGGTTGAAGAAACTGAAATTTTTGTGAGTACCATCCATTGTCATAAATTATTTGTGACAGAATAATACTATTTGTTTTCAAGTGATTCGATTACAGCATCGTGTAGCTTCGGCCTTACCCACAAAATTTTTAGGTCTTTCCTTGTTGGGTAAACCCTGTTGGTAAGGAAAACTACAAATAAATCTCTGGTTGGGTCTGTCCAGACAGATGTTCCAGTAAATCCGGTATGTCCGTATGAAAGGTTACTGAATAAATGTCCCGCAGATGAATAACCTTTTAGTGATTTTGTGTCCCATCCCAAAGCTCTTGTGCTTAAGTCAGATTGTCTTTTAGTGAAAAGCTCAACGGTCGAAGGTTTTATAAATTGTTTACCCTCATAATTGCCTTTTTGCAGAAGCATCTGAAGTAACCTTGCCATATCTCCTGCAGTGGAGAAAAGTCCTGCGTGTCCGGCTACTCCGCCGAGTAAGCTGGAAGTTTCATCATGCACCTCACCCCAAATTTGTTTATGTCTCCATGTACTGTCATATTCTGTAGGTGCTATTCTATATTTTAGTGAGGCCGGAGGATTATACATCGTACTGTACATTGCAAGGGGTTTAAAAATATTTTGTTCGGCAAATTTATCCAGGGTTTTTCCAGTCACTTTCTCTATGATTTTTCCCATCAGAATCATGTTCAAATCCGAATAAACCATCTTTGAACCTGTTGGGTAAACTAGAGTATCATTAAAAATTTCATTCATCACTGCTTGAGGTTTATTTTGTACGGTGTCGAAATAGCTGAAGGGTCTTGTAATATCTGGCCTCAAACCGCTGTCATGCAAAAGAAGATTTCTTATGGTTACTTTTTCTTTACCATTTTTTCCAAATGCAGGAAGATACTTTGCAACAGGGTCATCAAGTTTTATTAAACCTCTATCATAACACATCATTGTTGCAGTTGTTGTAGATATTACCTTGGAAACAGATGCGAGGTCATACATAGTATTCCACGAAACCGGAGTTGAATTTGGATCATATGTGAAATGGCCATAAGCCTTTTCATAGATAATTGCACTGTCTTGTGCAATTAGAACCACAGCGCCTGGAAACGCAGAATCTTTTATCGCATCATTTACCACCTTGTCAACTAATTCGAACCTGTTTGCCATTGACGATGAGTCTGTGCCAGTATTATTTGGGTTAGAAGTTGTCTTAGGTGTGGCGGCAGTTAAAATTATTGTTGAAAATAATATGAACAGTATAGAAAGTTTTTTAAACATTTTTCACCTCAGGTTTTTTCTTGTTTTTTGCCAAACTCAGGGTCTATTGGAATAAATTTCGTTATGATGAAAGCCGGAATAGTTGCTATGCATACCCACACAAAAAAATGTTTGTAGCCAATTAATTCCTGAATCCAGCCGCTTGCCATTCCTGGAAGCATCATTCCCAGAGCCATCAAACCAGTGGCAATTGCAAAGTGAGAAGTTTTGTGATCTCCTTCCGACACATAAATAAGATAGAGAGTAAAAGCAGTAAATCCAAATCCATAACCAAATTGTTCAATTGCAACCAGGATATTAACTAAAAATAAATTGGAAGTTTGAGTAAAAGAAAGATAAACATAAACAAGGTCAGGAAGATTGATAGCGATTAACATCCACCATATCCAGTATTTTAGTCCTTGTTTTGCAGCAACAATTCCACCCAATATTCCTCCGACTGTTAAGGCTATAACACCCACAGTACCGTAGATGATTCCTACTTCTGATGTATGCAATCCAAGACCACCGGCTGCTTTAGTATCAAGAAGAAAAAGCGGCGCTATCTTCCCAAGCTGTGCTTCGCCCAATCTGTATAACATTATGAAACCAAGAATTAATAGAATTTTATTTTTTTTGAAAAATTTAGCGAAAGTTGTAAAGAATTCTTTAAGTACTGATTCTACGGAAACAGTTGAAACAACGGACTTATCACTTTTCGGATAAGGAAGGATAAATTTGTGATAGCCAAATATTAATAGATATAAACATGCAGTTGCGACAATTGAGATTGTCCATGCCAACGGGATATTATTGAAAGAAACTTCGAGTTTTCCCGCAATATACACAAGTAAACCTTGTCCGAAAATCATGGCGAGACGATAAAAAGTGTTTCTTATTCCTACAAAGAAAGCCTGATCATGCTGATCAAGGCCCAACATATAAAAACCGTCTGCGGCTATATCGTGCGTAGCAGAACCGAATGCAATAAGCCAGAAGAAAGCCAGAGAATATCTAAAGAAATTGTTAGTTGGTATTGTGAGGGCAACTCCTGCAAGACCCGCTCCTACTATCAATTCCATTGTAACAATCCACAAACGTTTCGTTTTCAGTATATCAACAATGGGTGCCCAAAAAGGTTTTATAACCCAGGGTAAATAAAGTAAGCTAGTGTAAAGCGTTATGTCGGCATTTGATTCTCCGAGTCTTTTGTACATTATACCCGATACATACATAACTAAGATGTATGGTATTCCTTCCGCAAAGTATAAAGAGGGAACCCAGGACCAAGAATTTCGTTTCTCAGGTTTATTGTTAAACATTATGCGAGTCCCTAATTCTTTCTCCGGCAAGTAAAAGTGCACCAAAGGCAGGCTGTTTTTGAGGTTTTATGATAACGGTGTTGTGTAATTCTTTCTTTACCTTTTTTCTTAGTAAATCAGAAAAAATATTTTTGTTTTCTAAAATCCCCCCTGAGAAAGATACTTTAAGGACTTTTTGATTTAACTTTTTTTGTGTGGCTTTTATATGAAAAATGAGTTCTTCCGTTTCTTCATTTATAATTTTGGTTGCAATTGTATCTTTTTTTTCTGCAGCTTTCAACACAAGGGGAACAAGACTTGCTATATCAAGCTTTTTCCTATAAATAGATGTGATTAAATCATCAGCAGATTTTATTTTATATTTTTTTCTGATGAGTTGTGTGATTTCTGTTTTTTGTCCACGACCATCTAATTCCTTAGATACAGCATTTAGTCCTTTTCGTCCAATTGAATAACCACTTCCTTCATCTCCAATTAATCTACCGAACCCGCCTACTCTAAAAATTTCGCCGTTTTCGTTTTTTCCAAACATTATTGAACCTGTTCCGGCAATTAAAATGCTTCCGGGTTTTCCTGAAAAAGCTCCTTCTAATGCAATTCTTGCATCGGAAACCACATGGAAATTTTTGAATCTTATATTTTTAGAGTTTAAAAATTTAAGGAAGGATTTGCGCAAGCTTTCAGCATCTGTTTTTCTTCCTGCACCGGCGGTTCCAATTACGATTGCTGAAAGATTTTCGAATTTAATTTTATTCTTTTTTAGACAATGACTTATAAGGTTGTAAATTCTTTTATTAACTTCATCTAAGCCGAACACCAAAAAGTTTGATGCTTCGCCTTTGCATTCATCTATTACGTTTAATTCCAGGTCGGAAAGGACACATTTTGTTTTTGTTCCTCCTCCGTCAATGCCAATTAAATATTTCATTTTTTCGCTGAAAACTGAAATTTTAAGTTAGAAAAATTTGTTGGAACTTGAAATGGTTATTATTCATCTAAATCGGAGAAATTGTCTATTATATTTCGGCAAAATAAGTTAATTTGCACAAAGGTAAAAAAGATGAGCAATACTTTTCACGAAATAATGGATTCCCAAGAAAAATATTTTGAGCAGTTTAGGAACAACATTGTCGGCATAAACGATTCTTTTACTTCGCCTTATGGAAAGAAAAAAATTATTTATGCAGACTGGATAGCAAGCGGGAGATTATACTCACCAATTGAAAAAAAGATGCTGGAAACGTTTGGCCCATTAATCGGAAATACTCACTCGGAAGCTAGTGTTACGGGAACATCCATGACACTTTCTTATCATTACGCTCACGAAGTAATTAAGAAACATGTTAATGCAAAAAAAGATGATGTGATAATTACAGCCGGTTCCGGAATGACAGCAATGATTAATAAATTTCAAAGAATTTTAGGATTAAAAATTCCGGAACAGCTAAGAGATTTTTTGAAATTACCTGCCGAGCTGAAACCTGTTGTTTTTGTCACCCATATGGAACATCATTCAAATCAAACATCATGGGAAGAAACAATTGCCGAGGTTGTGGTTATTGAACCCGACAACAATGGTCTTGTGAATATTAGTGACTTTGAAGAAAAGTTGAATAAATATAAAGATAGAAAATTAAAAATAGGTTCCTTTACAGCTTGCTCAAATGTTACAGGGATTGAGGTCCCTGTGCATGAACTCGCAAAAATTATGCATGAAAATGGAGGCTTCTGTTTTGTTGACTATGCATGTTCGGCTCCTTATGTAAAAATTGATATGCATCCTGATAATCCTCTGGAAAAATTAGATGCAATTTTCTTCTCTCCTCATAAATTTTTGGGTGGGCCAGGCACTCCCGGAGTAACTGTTTTTGATTCTAAACTTTATCATAACAAAGTACCTGATAATCCTGGCGGTGGTACAGTCGATTGGACTAATCCATGGGGACAGCACAAGTTTGTTTCGAATATAGAACTTAGAGAAGATGGCGGCACACCTGCTTTTCTTCAAACAATAAAAGCAGCACTTTGTATAGAGCTTAAAGAAAAAATGGGGATAGAAAAAATGCGGCAAAGGGAAGAAGAACTTGTCAATATTGCATTCCATGAGTTTTCTCTTATCCCGCATCTTCACATTCTGGCTGAAAATATAAAAGAAAGACTTGGAGTAATCTCATTTTATGTGGATAATATTCATTATAATTTAATTGTAAAACTTTTGAATGACAGGTATGGAATTCAGGTAAGGGGCG
This sequence comes from Ignavibacteriaceae bacterium, assembly GCA_046706145.1. Lineage (GTDB taxonomy): Bacteria > Bacteroidota > Ignavibacteria > Ignavibacteriales > Ignavibacteriaceae > JBJKPP01. Next base: position 7,098 of record JBJKPP010000267.1, read on the forward strand.
GGTGTTCGTGTGCTGGAACTTATGGTCATTATTTACTGCATGTTACTCCGGATGCATCCAAACATATTACAGAACAAATCGACAGGGGTGATTTTTCTCAAAAACCAGGATGGGTGCGTCTTTCTCTCCACCCGACTATGACTAATGATGAGCTATATTTTATCCTCAATGCAATAAAAGAAACAGTTGAAAATATAGAAACATGGAAGAAAGATTATAAATATGTTTCTACTAAAAATGAATTTGTAAATGTGCTTCAAAAGAATGGAGAGGATTCAATAAGACAGTGGTTCACACTGGAAGATTTTCAGTATCAGGATAAAGATTAGTGATTAATTTACCTAAATCTTGATATTTTTTTTATAACCAACATATTCCAACTCACAAAATTCTTAATCTTACCTCTTTCTAACATATTAGTTTTTTGTTTAAACTCCAGTAAATACTTAACGTTTTTCAGAGAAGATTAATAGTAAGATTATGGTTGAGATTGTGACAACATAATAATTAATGTAATTCTCCTTCAAAATATGGAGGAGAATATGATTTGATTTATTATGTCACTAAGATTATTTATTGCTGACCTGTCTCGCGTCTAAATTTAACTGGAATCATAACTTTAACATTTACAGGTTTACCACGCTGCTTGCCTGGCGTAAACTTAGTCTCCATTACTGCTTTAATGGCGGCGTCATTCAATCCACCGGCAATTCCTTTTACAACTTCAACCTTTACAACGTCACCTTCTTTCATGTACTTTTGGTACATTTTTTTCAATAGTTATGGATACAACCTTTATTCCAAATTTGTTATTTTCTTTATAAGTTAAATTTAAGTTTTTGTAATTGGGGATGTGGGTAATCTTTTCTAATCGTTGAAAAACTAGAATTTAGCTTTCTCAATAATGAGAAGTTAAAGATTGTGAAATCTAAATATCAGAGGCCTTTATGAGTTTGGTAAATCATATGTACAGTTCAATAAAAGAGGAGCTGTTGAAATGGAAGGAAAAGATTTACAACAAATTTATAGGCAAAAACCCAGAAAGGAAAAATGAATTTACAACGGCTTCATTTTCAAAAGTTTTACCTTTATACGTTCCAGAAAAAAATAGTGGGGAAGAATACTTAGAGAACTTAGGCTTCCCCGGAGAATATCCATTTACGCGTGGAATTTATCCCACTATGTATAGAGGAAAATTATGGACTATGAGGCAATACGCAGGATTTGGAACTGCAAAAGAATCTAATGAAAGATATAGATATTTGCTTGAACAAGGACAGTCTGGGCTTTCAGTTGCGTTTGATTTGCCAACGCAAATAGGATACGACAGCGATGACCCGCTTTCTTACGGAGAGGTTGGCAAAGTAGGAGTTGCTATTGATACTCTTGCAGATATGGAAATTCTGTTTGATAAAATTCCTCTTGATAAAGTATCGACATCCATGACAATAAATGCGCCTGCTTCTGTTCTACTTGCTATGTATATTGCTGTTGCGGAAAAACAGGGTGTTCCGAAAAATAAAATAAGCGGGACTATTCAAAATGATATTTTGAAGGAATACATTGCAAGAGGAACCTACATATTTCCTCCAAAGCCATCAATGAGATTAATAACAAATATATTTGGGTATTGCGAAAAAGAAGTTCCCAAATGGAATACGATTTCTATATCCGGTTATCATATCAGAGAAGCAGGCTCTACTGCTGCCCAGGAAGTTGGATTTACTTTGGCCAACGGAATTGCATATGTTGGAACAGCAATAAAAGCAGGTTTAAATGTAGATGATTTTGCCAAAAGGCTATCATTCTTTTTCAATGCGCATAATGATTTGCTCGAAGAAGTTGCAAAATATCGTGCTGCCAGGCGTCTGTGGGCAAAGATTATGAAAGAAAGATTTAATGCCCAAGATCCGAAATCAATGATGCTGCGGTTTCATTGCCAAACTGCTGGCTCCAGTCTTACAGCGCAGCAGGTTGACAATAATGTAGTAAGAGTAACTATCCAAACTTTAGCTGCTATTTTAGGTGGTGCACAAAGTCTTCATACAAATTCAAAAGATGAGGCTCTCGCTTTGCCAACCGAAGACTCTGTAAGGCTTGCCTTAAGAACTCAACAGATCGTTGCTCACGAAAGCGGTATTACCAATACAATTGATCCGCTAGCGGGCTCATATTTTGTTGAGGACTTAACCGACAAGATTGAACAGGAGGCCTCTGATTATATTGAGAAGATAGATAGTATGGGCGGAATGATAGAAGCAATTCAGTCAGGATATGTTCAGAAGGAGATTCAAGAAGCGGCCTACCGTTTTGAAAAAGAAGTTGAGTCGGGTGATAGAGTAGTTGTGGGCGTTAACAAATTTCAGATTGAAGAAAATGATTATAAAGACATTCTGAAAATAGATATGCGGATTCAGGATGAACAGATTAGATTTTTAAAGAAAGTAAGAGCTGAGAGAAACAACTCTGAAACTGCGGCAAAACTAAACGAATTGAAAGAAGTAGCTAAAGGAGAAACGAATCTAATGCCCTACATTTTGAACGCTGTTAAATCTTATGCCAGCGTTGGAGAAATTTGTAATACCTTGCGTGTTGTTTATGGGGAATATAAGGAACAAGTTTTTGTTTAGACATCGGAAAGAGGAATGATGAGTATTAAAAAAATAGAGCACATCGGAATAGCGGTCAAAAATCTGAAAGAGTCGTTAAGATTTTATGAAGAAGTACTTGGACTTAAATGTTATAGAATTGAAGAGGTAGAAGATCAAAAAGTTAAAACTGCTTTCCTTAAGGTAGGAGAAACAAAGATAGAACTTCTCGAATCTACTGATCCGGAAGGGCCCATAGCAAAATTTATTGATAAGAGAGGAGAAGGCATTCATCATCTGGCTTTTGCTGTTGATGATGTAAATAAATCTTTGAAACAAATGGAACAGAAAGATGTTAAACTTATCGATAATAGTTCTAGAAAAGGAGCGGAGGAATTACAGATTGCGTTTCTTCATCCTAAATCAACTTCTGGAGTTTTAATCGAATTATGTCAACAAAAATAGTATTAAAAACTTAAGAAATTTTAACTCTCATGTCACACTTTACCATAGATTTTTCACTTTTGAACAAATTTCAGGATGTCTGTTTTGTTATATCGGAAGATGGAGACGTGCTGGATTCTAATGATGCCGGCTTACGTATTTTGAATGTAAAAAGAAACGATATGGCAGGGATTAATCTTTATGATTTTATAGATCCAAGAGCAAACAGTAAAACTATAGCCACTTTTACAAAACTGATAGAAAACAGTGCAGCAGGAAATCTGACTTTAACCTTTTCCAACAACAACGTATCTATGGATCTTGAAATATTTGTTACCCCTTTTGATAGAAGTAGCAAAGAAGAGTCTAAAAAGTTTTTTATAATTGCAAGGAATGTTACAGAAGAGAAAGAGAAAGAGGTTGAGCTTTTAAGATTTTATAATGTCGTGGAAAGGTCGATATTTCCTATCCAGATTGTTA
>JBJKPP010000268.1:0-11995 GCA_046706145.1 Ignavibacteriaceae bacterium
CTATTGTACGTCTTGAAGGAATTGAGAATGAATTAAATAGTGAACTGAAAACAATAAGATTTTCACACTTAAATTTACCTGCGGGACAGGCAGGCCACTATTCTAACGAGCAAGTTATTATTGTTGATTCTATAGGAATTTTATTGACTTTATACTCATATGCACATATCGCTTTTGTAGGTGGGAGCTTTAAACAAAATATTCACAATACTCTTGAGGCTGCTGTTTACGGCATTCCCGTTTTATATGGACCTAAAATCGATAAATCTAATGAGGCTAAACAATTAGCTAAATTAGGCGGCGGTATTGTTGTTGAGAATACAAAACAGGCATACAAGAAGATTAGAACATTACTACTAAACGAGCAAGAGAGAAAAGCAAAAGGAGAAATCAATTACAACTTTGTACATGAAAACCTCGGGGCAACAAACAGGATCTTAGAAGAAATTTACAAGGTTATTTAGGCAGGTTCAATAGATACTTCTCATTCAAAATATTTAGGTGATGTTTTTCATGCCCCAAAATAATATAAAGAATTGCTCTTACTGAAATATTTTTGTTATTCGCCTTGCCCATTCTCAAGAAAATTTCTTTATCAAAACTTCCAAACAAGCGTATCGTTGATTTCCTTCCAATCTTGTAATCTTCAATTAAGTCGTTAATATTTTTAAGATTAAAATTTCCTTCTCTGACGTAATCATCCTGCTCAAAACCAGGCAGAGATTGAGACTCTCTTCTCGCTATAGATAAAGCCCTATAGCAAAAAATTCTTTCTGAATCATTCAAATGTCCAAGAACTTCTTTTAGACTCCATTTATCTTTAGCATAAGAATATTCTGCTTGTTTATTTGTGAGGCCCGAAAAAATTTTAACTACTGACTCTGATTGAAGCTTTAATTGCTCAATAGGATTAATGTCTCCCAATTCTGACAGATAATCCGAATAGAATTGGTCATATTCGTGGGGTTCAGGCCTGCCCGCAGCATAGGCAGGTTTACTTATTTTCACCATTATTTATTCCCAAATTTTTACTAAAAAAGTTCCATCGGAAGTAGCTACTCCTCTAAACATTCCGGTCGTATTAAATTCCATTACATAGTTACCATTTTTATCAACTGCTATTAAGCCCCCATCATTAGGTTGAAGGATTTTTTTGATAATTTCATCTGCAGCTTCCTTCACGGAATAACCTTTGTATGCCATTAAAGCGGACATATTAAAAGCTACCGCGTGTTTTATAAATTTCTCACCCCAGCCAGTACTGGAAACCGCGCAAGTTCGGTTGTCAGCATAAGTTCCGTCTCCAATTAAAGGAGAATCACCTATTCTTCCCGGCAGTTTGTTAGTCATTCCGCCAGTTGTTGTGCCTGCGGCTAAATTTCCATATTCATCTAAAGCAACGCAACCAGTTGTGCCGTATTTTCCTTCTTCCAATTTTTTCTTCATTTCTTCAAGCTGCTTCTTTCTTTGAGGTGTGTCAAAATATGAGTCGGGAACAAGTTCAATACCCATCTTTTTTGCGAACACCTCCGCGCCCTGGTAAGCTAAAAGAACATGTGGTGTTTTTTCCATCACTAAACGCGCTAACTGAATCGGATGTTTAACATGCTCAACTCCTGCAACCGCTCCACATGCGAGGTCTCTTCCATCCATAATTGATGCATCCATCTCATGAGTTCCGTCTGCTGTATAAACAGCACCAACACCGGCGTTAAACTTTGGGTCAGTTTCAAAATATGTTAGTACGCTATCGACAGCGTCAAGGCTTGTTCCACCATTAGAAAGTATTTTCCTTCCAATTTCCAGAGCGTGCTTTAAAGAGTTAATATATTCTACTTTCACAGAATCGGGAATGTTTTTACTAATTGTACCGGCACCACCATGAATCACAATTACAAATTTGTGTTTGGAAGATTTTGTTTTACTCGAAATATTAGGCATTATCAAAATAAAGATTAAAAATGCAAACGAGATTAATAAAAAGACCTTTTTCATATTAAGCCCCTGACTAAATGGTTTATTATCCAGTATTAACGGCCTCACATAATCTATCTATGAAATCAATCTGTGAAGGATTTATTTTAATTTTTGCTACATTAACTTCAAAGAATTCGCCTTTATCAACTTCCGGAAACTTCTGCATTTTACCTGACCGAATTGGCCATTCCAAATTAAACGTATTACTTTTTACTTGAACAGGGTCAGAATTTTTGACTGGAAAACTCCATGCGTAAACCTTTTTGCCGCTTTTTTGAATTACAGTACCTAAAGAAGTGAGTCTTCCGGCTGGGGTAATTCCCGTTTCCTCTTCAAATTCCCTTTTTGCAGCATCTAGCAAATCTTCGTCAGGTTCTACTAATCCTTTAGGAATGCCCCAGTAGCCATTATCTTTTTTCTCAAAGAAGGGACCGCCCGGATGCACCAAAAAAATTTTCAGCTTTCCTTCAGCTAAATGATACATCATTAAACCGGCACTGACTTTAGATGGCATAGTTTCGACATGTTTATTACTTAGAAAATTATTTAGTATAGACTTTCAATCCAACCAAACCTACAATTATCAAAAATATAAAAAATATTCTTATAAAATCCCGTGACTCATCAAAGAGGATAATTCCCAACACAACAGTACCCACCACACCAATTCCAGTCCAAATAGAATACGCAGTACCTACAGGTAAAGTTCTGATTGAGTAAGAAAGTAGAACCATACTAAGAATTGCACTGACAACCGTAGCAACAGAAGGCCAGAATTTCGTGAATCCGTCAGAATACTTCATACATATTGCCCATCCTATTTCAAATAGGCCAGCTATAAATAATATCAACCAGTCCAAGGGCATTTTACCTCATAATATGGTTCTATAGATGAAAATGTTGTTGTTGAAATATAATGCAGGCTATTTATGAGTGTCAACTATCTGCTGGAAGAATCTTTGCTTGCAAAACTTTCAATTCGCCTCGCTCCCATAAATCTTGATAAATAATAATCAGACTTTATGGAAGAAACAATAACCCCTTTTGACGAACTAGCGTGTGCAAAAAGGCCATCTCCTAAATAAATACCAACATGTCCTGGTTTTGTTAATCTTCTTGTGTCAAAAAAAACTAAATCTCCAAACTTCAGGTTTTTTATTCTGCTGATTTCCGTTCCTTCGGAATATTGTTCTACTGTAGTTCTGGGTAAATTATAAGAAAGACAATCACTATATATTCTTTGTGTAAAAGCTGAACAATCAATTCCGGACTTTGAATCTCCGCCATATACATACGGAGTGTTTAAGTATCTAACTACCTCCATTAAAACTTTTTCTCTGACTGATGAATTTCTTAAACTTTCATCATTTGTTAATGAAGAAATGTCGATGGATTTTTCGTCGGCAGGTAAATCTTCAGTATCGTTTGCAGTAGTTTGATTTTCACCATACCGTGGTGTGGGTGACTTGTTTTCAGTCTCTTGATTATGCTCTGAATAACGGATTGAATTAGAAGAAGAAGCACATCCGAAATAGGAAACCATCGCCGCTACGGCGGTGAAAAGAATAAATATCCGTTTAACGCCGAATTTATCAATTTTCTTTACTGTTCTCAAGTCTAACCAAGATAAGCTCTTAAATTTTTGCTGCGTGATGCATGTCTGAGTCTTCTAATTGCTTTCTCTTTAATTTGTCTTACTCTTTCTCTGGTCAAGTTAAATTTCTCACCTATTTCCTCAAGAGTTAACGAATGTTCTTCATTCAGACCAAAATATAATTTAATTACTTCGGCTTCTCTTTCACTTAGTGTTGATAAAGCTCTATCGATTTCAGACTTTAATGACTCCATCATTAATGTTTGGTCGGGAGTAGGCTGTTGATCATTTTGCAGAACATCAATTAATCTATTTTCCTCACCTTGAACAAAAGGAGCGTCCATTGAAACATGTCGTCCCGCAACCTTCAACGCATCTGCAATTTCAGCGATATCCATTCCAAGTTCTGTAGCGAGTTCAGTAGCGTTTGGCTCTCTTTCAAATTCTTGTTCTAAATTACTATACGCTTTGCCAATCTTATTTAATGCTCCAACTCTATTAAGCGGAAGTCTTACAATTCTTGATTGTTCAGCTAAAGCCTGCAAAATCGACTGTCTTATCCACCATACCGCATAAGAGATAAATTTAAAGCCTCGTGTTTCATCAAATCGTTTTGCAGCTTTTATAAGACCAAGGTTCCCCTCGTTAATCAAATCACCTAAAGAAAGTCCCTGGTTTTGATATTGTTTGGCAACGCTTACAACAAACCTTAGATTTGCTTTTGTCAGTTTCTCCAAAGCAATTTTGTCACCCTTCTTTATTTTAATTGCCAGGTCAACTTCTTCTTCGGGTTTTAGCAGGTCAACTTTGCCGATTTCTTGCAGGTATTTATCAAGAGACAGATTTTCCCGGTTGGTGAATTGTTTTGTTATTTTCACGAGTTACCTCGTTATTTTTTGTAATCAAAATTCTTATAATATTTTTAACTTAATTATTTTATTGCATAAATACTGTGAATTAAATTAAGCTGAAAAATTTCTATCAAATTAATTTATATTACACAAATTGTAGAACAAAATATTGCTCTCAAAAATTGTGCACATTTTTTCTAAAGAAGAAAATATGAGAAACAGAAAATTTCAATGCAATCAAGAAATTCCCGTCAGTTATTAATGTAATTAATACCGAATTCCTAACTATTACACAAGTCGTAATATTTAGATCTTAATATAATTGGAAGGAACTTGAGACTTAGATTTTTTTCAGCCAAAGAAAAACTCAAATACCAATTTTAGAAAGAACAAAGAAATAAATGACTATCTTTTTATAAAAAATAATTTATGTTTTTATTAGATGCAAAACTTTTGACGAAATATTATAAAACTTAAAAATTCATCTACAGACATGAATATTAGTCCAGAAAACTTTTCCCTTTAAGATTGTTTTTTATTCCATAATAATCTGCAACTGTTTTTCCTATATCTGAGAAAGTTTCTCTAACTCCTAAATTCTTTGGAGTCTCACCTTTTCTATAAAATAATAACGGTATGTATTCCCTACTGTGATCTGTACTTTTCATAGTGGGGTCATTTCCGTGATCCGCAGTAATAATCAAAGCATCAGTTTTATCAAAGGAAGGAAGAAAGTCAGTAAGAAAGCGGTCAAACTCCATAAGCGCATCTGCAAAACCCTTAGCATCATTTCGATGTCCGTAATAAACATCAAAATCAACTAGGTTAGTAAAGACAAATGAATCTTTTGATTCTTTTACAAGGGTTAAAAGATTTTGCATTCCTTCCTTGTTTGAGGTGGTCTTAAGAATTTTGTTTATTCCCCTATTGTTGAAGAGGTCACTTACCTTTCCAACTGAGATAGTGTTTACATGGTTTTCTTTTAAAATATCTAAAATTGTTTTGGAAGGTGGGTCTAAAGAAAAATCTTTCCTATTTGTGGTTCTATAATAATTATCATGCTCACCAATAAACGGTCTTGCTATAACTCTGCCAACAATAACCGGAGGCTTTAAAACTTCTGTTCTTGTAATTTTACATATTTCATACAACTTTATTAAGGGAATCACATCTTCGTGAGCAGCAATTTGGAACACAGAATCTGCTGAGGTATAAACTATGGGATAACCGGTTTTTACATGCTCATCTCCCAACTCTTTGATTATTTCTGTACCTGAAGCAGCTTTATTTCCTAAAACTCCTTTGCAACCTGTTAACCTTTTAAATTGCTCAATAATTTCATCTGGAAAACCGTTAGGGAAATAGGAGAAGTCCGTATCAACATATAAGCCACCAATTTCCCAATGCCCAGTTGTAGAATCCTTGCCTTTTGAAACTTCTTTCAGTTTTCCAAAAGAGGCTAAAGCTTTTGGATTTTCTTTTATTCCTCTTATATAATTTATATTACCCAAGCCGAGTTTCTCTAAATTAGGAAGGTACAGTCCATTTACTGCTTCGGCAATATTGGATAAAGTACTGCTCCCTTCGTCGCCATAATTTTTAGCATCAGGCAATTCACCAATACCAACTCCGTCAAGGACTATCAAGAAAAAATTATTCATGAAAAATTTATTACTTAATTAATATTACGAACAGCGTTTCCGCCGCGTTCAATGGCTTTTTGTAAGGCGAGTTCAGCGTTATGAATTATTTCTTCCACATCTGATTTTTCTGATGCAGAAGCAACTCCAACTGATATTGTAAAGGTTGTTTGCTTGGACACAACCGCTATTGGCTTGCGGGCAACTTTAACTCTTAATTTTTCAGACCAGATAAAGGCATCCTTTGCGGTCGCATCAAAAAAATAAACTGCAAAGACTCTTTCATCTAATCTTCCAAATAGATTTAATGGCGTTAGTTCCTGAGAAATTGCTTCCGCTACTGTTCCTAAGACTTGCGGAAAAGGGTTCCCATCAAATAAAGAATCCTGTTCTAGAAAATCATCAATACGAATTAGTGCTACTGCTCCCGAAGCTTTTAATTTCTCTGCTTTGGCAATATCAGAAGTCATCCTCTCCTTAAAAGCTTCCGCATTTAATGCTTTTGTTTCAATATCTATAGATATATAACTTTTTAGCAGTGTCTGTGTTGAAAAAGAATATATAATGTAAGTAAACAATTTCACAGATTCTTTTAAGAAATGCACATCTGTATTCGTGAATGCATTTTTCTTCAGGCTCTCAAAACAGAAGGCTCCAAAAATTTGTTTATTATATACAAGCGGAACGGATAAAAACGACCCATCGAAACTTAGATCTTCAACTTTAGAATATCTAAGATATTCGTTCAAAGAAGTATCGTCAATTTTAATAGGAACACCCGTGCTTATGGATTTTCCGACCAATGTTCCGCCCAATTCAACTTCGAGGTTTTGCCCAATATATTTCAAAGAAGTTTTGTTAATAACCTTGCTTGTTACAAATTTTTCCTCTAATGGTTTATAATAAATAAATGCAAATGCATCCCAATGGATTAGATATGTAACTGAACTCTGAATAGCATTAATTAAGTCTTCCTCATCTTCAAACTTCACTCCTGAACCCATTAGGTTTAGCAAACCGGTAAGTCTTTGCTGGGAAATATCATCGGAATGTTTCTCCTCAAATATTCCTATAATCATCGTGATTACACGAACAAATCTGCCTAGTGCGTAAATTGTTTCAATTCCAAAGCTGTCGGCCATTTTTGAATCTACTGCAATTATAGCGATCAACGATTTTTCATAAAAAAGCGGAACACCCACAAAACTTCTAATTGCCTGCGGTGAATTATAATATCTTATAACATCGGCTTCTGCGGCAGGGGAAATATCAGTCAAAAGTTCAGGCTCGCCTTTATTAATAATTTTACTCAGAATATCATCTTCGATATCTATTTTCTTGTTTACTACCTCAGCAGTATTGGAAACATATTTCTCAATAGAAAGCTTTTCTTTCTGCTTGTTGTACCAGAAAAAGATTGCCGTGTTTGCCATATAAGCTTCTTTAATTACAGTCAGCATTTTCTCAAGAACAAAAGAAAATTGACCTTCATGCCCTATTTCTGCAGGGAATTTTTCATTAGCTATTTCTTCAAATTTTTGTTTTAAGTCGGCTGGTCTTAATGTAGTTTTTGATGCAGTTCTATCAGGTTTATAATTTTCAGCAGTAATAACTTCCGCATCGGCATTATTAGAAACTATTTTGAAGGAATCATCATAGTTTTCTGAATTTGGCTGATCGAAAAGCTCTTCGTCATTATAATTCTCATCTTCAAAATCGGACGAAGAACCTCTAAACTTCAACGAATCTCTCAGGAAAATTATGAAGGCAACATAAACGATTATCAGCGCAATTGTAATAACTCTTATAACTATATCATCGGTAAGGAAAAGTACTAAAGCAAGTACGGGAACTACTAGGAAAATTAATAGTCTTCTTCTTTGTCTTCGATCCATTTACTTTATTTGAATCTTTTAGGTTATAGGCAAAAATAAAAATAAATTTGTTATGATGTAAACTAAGCAAAATTTGGGATTGTCCTAATTTCACGCTTTGTCATCCCGGACTTGATTCGGGATCTAACTATTAAAATAGAAAGATTCTGGATCAAGTCCAGAATGACATATGAGGATAATATTACTTAAAGTGAAATTAGGACACTTAACGTTAAAGTCTACTTATTTATAGAAAAGCTCTGATAGTACGGTTAGCACATTTTTTCTTCCTCTTTTCTTCGGAGCCGAGAAATAAAACAAATCCTGATTTAGAACCAAATCCGGAAAAACGTTTATTAGTCTCTTTGTATTTTGTGAAAGCTGTGATTGATTGAGTTTATCAACTTTGTTAAAAATAGCTGCGTAAGGAATATTATAGGATTTCATCATGTCATTTAGTGAAATATCCAGCTCCGATGGGACAAGCCTGCAATCAAGAATATGAAAAGCAAAAACAATGTGATTCGTTTTTGAGATGTATTCTGTTACTAATTTCCCCCAATATTCTCTTTCCTTTTTGCTTACCTTAGCATAGCCGTAGCCGGGTAAATCAACAACATAAAATTTATCATCTATTAAATAAAAATTAATTGATCTAGTTTTCCCCGGTGTAGAACTTATTTTAGCTAGTTCTTTCCTGTTGAAAAGCGTATTTATGAACGAGGATTTCCCCACGTTCGATCTTCCACAAAGAATTACCTGTGGATATTTCTCTGCAGGTAACTCTTTAAGACTAAATACTGATTTAACAAATTTCTGATTTTCAAACATTTTATACTAAGTTTTATTCTTAACCAAATTCCTTGCTTTTGCGTTATTGCAATTTATAAAATTCGTTTTCATTGAAAGCTTTACTAAAAAATAAACTTAACTATAATTCAAGAACTGTTATATACGTTTTATTATTTTCCGAAGTGAACTAATCTATTGTTAATTGCTCTATATCTATACTTAATAGAATTTTAACAAAAAGCGATTGTATTTATTAAAATATTTCGCTATTTATAAATATTAGCAAACTTATCTCTCCTTTTGCTATGACATTTTAGGAATTTTCTCTAATATATTTAAGTATGCGTGAAATAAAATATCATTTATACTTTCTTAATATAAAGAATATCTTTAGGCAATAAAATGGAATTGTCATCATGTTTATTTACTTATTCGCCTAAGGAAATATGTAAAAAATGAGTAGTTATAAATATGCATTTTTAAGTGTATTGCTACTTTTTCTTTTGATTAAAATTTCAACAAGTAGCATGAAAGCCAATTCAAAAGAAATACCGTTCTATCATTCGGCAAGAAAATATTCTCTAGACGCTTTATTGATCCCAAAAACTTTTAATTTTCACGCAAATAATATTTATAAGCATAATAACTATCCTTGTAGTCCTTATTCAGCAGACAGCAAATCTCCAGGTGATAATGAGAAAGAGTCCAAAGCCAAATTCATTCGAAACAATATCCTTAATTCTACAGAAATTCTCTTCTTTCTTACTGCAAAACATTTTAACAAGTCTCATAGAAATATAACTTTCGGTACTTCCCTCCGCATTTGAGATATCCCTCTCCCAGACTTTTAATATATCGCATGATCGTATGATAATTACGCTCTGTAATTTTTTTCGAGATAATGATGTCTGCATTTAGCTAACAGAGAATGTTTAATATGTATCTAATTCATATAGTATTTCGATAAGAATTTGAAGTAAAAATATTATTAAAAAACTAGGAGACCAAAATGTTGAGTTTTAATTTTACTAAATTTTGCTACTTACTAGCTTCGATAGTAATTTTCATTTTTTTACAGGATCAATGCGAAGCACAGCAATGGATTAAGGCAAATGGCCCCTTCTATAAATCATATTATCCTAATGTAATTTCTGCACTGGCCTGTAACGGAACCAGACTTTATGCAGGTATCGCACCCGAATATTTTCCTTTCGACAGCGGAGGAGTTTATGTATCCACTGATTTTGGCCAATCATGGTTCGATGCTGACACAAATTTAATCGACCGCAAATTTAATCATCTTACCGGCGTGGCTAGTTTGGGAGTAATGGGAAATGTCGTTTTTGCCGGAGCATATTACGGTGGAGTTTTTGTCTCAACTAATGAGGGAAAAAACTGGGCTCAATCAGACAGTGGTATGGCTAGAAATCAATATAGTGAAGAAAACTCAGAAAAGGTAATCGGCTTTGCAGTTACGGGTTCTAAAGTTTTTGCACTTTCAGCTTTTAACGGCGTTTATCAATCAACTGATAGCGGAAAAATATGGATCCCTGTAAATTCGGGGCTGCCTGTCGCACCATTTTTTTCAGAAGACAATTTTACTTCGATTACTACCAACGGATCTGATATTTTTGTAGGAACATGGGGAGGAATTTATAAGACTTCCAACAGCGGATCAAGTTGGACCATGTTAAATACCAACTTCGGTGAAGACACTACTATAAATGCCCTTATATCCGTAGGTTCGAAACTTTTTGCCGCAGTAAGTGATGGTTATGACATAAATCATGATGTATTTTTGTCAACCGATAACGGAGCTACCTGGAACGAAATGAATAACGGTCTGGATCTTCGTTTTTTAGCTAGTTCCTTTGCCACTGACGGAACAAACGTATTCTTTTCAGAACAAGGCAGTATTTATCTATTTAACAATAGCACAAATTCATGGGAACCTGAAAGTTCGCTTGGATCGCCTCTTCTAGTATGTGGTAAGTATCTTTTCTCAGGAAGCATAGGAACTGGGGTCTGGACGCTGGATCTGAGTAATATTACATCTATTACAAGACAAAAGCCGGGAGCTATCCCTGCTTCATATTCTTTGGAACAAAATTTTCCGAACCCATTTAATCCGACAACTAACATACAATACTCTCTTCCCTCCTCACAGTTTGTAACTCTAAAAGTATATGATATCCTTGGGAAAGAAGTCGAAACGCTTGTGGAAAAACGGCAAAGTGCGGGTAATTACCATGTGACATTTGATGGATCAAGATTAGCTAGCGGCATATATATTTACCAGCTTAAAGTAGGAAATTTTACATCATCTAAGAAATTAACATTGCTAAAATAAATCAAGAAGCCTTTAAATTGTAAAAGCAAAATGAGCTCTCATTTAATAATTTTTCAAAAAGTAATTAGCGAGGGAAGAATGAAACGTTTGCCATTAGAATTAATAATTTTGATACTAATTTTTATATGCGATTCAGGCTTTGCGCAATGGATTCAAACTAACGGACCATACGGCGGCAATATCTCATCCATTGCTGTCTCTTCAAACGGATCAGGAGGATCTTATACATTTGCAGGCACTGCAACCGGAGGTGTTTTCGTTTCAACAAATAAAGGCGAAAACTGGACTGAAGTAAATAATGGGTTAAATGATCTTGTCATTAGCGCACTTACTGCTTATCCAAATGGTTCCGGAGGTGCTAACGTTATTGCAGGAGGTTATTCAGGGATTTTCAGATCAACAAACAGCGGGTCTAATTGGACTCAATCAGGTCTTTATGATACAAGTATTACCAGTTTTACCATTACACCCAACGGATCTGGAGGAACATATATTTTTGCTGCTACCCCTTCAGGTATTTTCCGCTCAGGGGATAATGGTTCAAGCTGGCTTGCAGTAAAAAACGGACTTTATAATTTAAGCAATACTCAAGCACTAACTTCTTCTCCAAATGGATCGGGGGGTACTAATATTTTTGCCGGTTTTTACTATGACGGAGTTTTTATGTCGACTAATTACGGCGCAAGCTGGGCACATATTAATAATGGTTTAACTGACTCTTCTATAGTAGCAATCTCAGCTTCTGCAAATGGAACCGGCGGTTCTAATATTATGGCCGCAACAAACGGCAATGGTATATTTCTTTCCACAAACAGCGGGTCATCCTGGACACAGGCTGGATTAACCGGAATTTATGATATGTATTCTGTTGCTCTTTCAGGCACTAGAATGTTTGCAGCGTCTGATAGTGGAGTTTA
>JBJKPP010000269.1:0-3217 GCA_046706145.1 Ignavibacteriaceae bacterium
TTTACTAAACCTAGGAGAAATAAACTTGTAGAAAGTACGTAGAAGAACTTCCTTTTTCCCAGCCAATTATAGTTTATGTGTTCAAAAATTCTCATGAAATAAAAATTCTCCTAAAAGGAATGTTCAACCAACTGTGATCTTTGAGTTTTTGATTATTAAGTAGTCAAAACAGACTCTGGCTACAACCAGGGCGCTAAATAACGTTCCTACAATTCCTATCATAAGAGTTAGGGCAAAGCCCTGAACAGGACCGGTTCCAAATTGATATAATATTATTCCAGTTATAAATGTTGTAATGTTTGAGTCTATTATCGCTGAGTACGCTTTCGAAAAACCGCTATCAACCGAAGCTTTAATAGTTTTGCCCGTTTCTAATTCTTCCCTAATTCTTTCGTATATAAGCACGTTCGCATCCACTGCCATACCCATAGTTAAAACGATTCCAGCTATGCCCGGGAGAGTCAAAGTGGCATTAAATCCCGCTAAAACTCCCATTATAAAAAGTATACTGAAAGTCAGGGAAATTGCTGCAATTGATCCGGATCGTTGATAATAAAGGATCATAAAGAATCCTACCAATATATAACCAATTATTGCAGATGTAAGACCGCTGTTTATCGAATCTTGTCCAAGTGTAGGGCCAATTGTTTGTTGCTCAATAATCTGCACAGGGGCGGGGAGAGCACCAGCTTTTAATACTATACTAAGGAGTTTTGCTTCTTCAAGATTTGCCATACCTGTGATTTGAGAATGTCCACCAGGTATTTTGTTTTGAACAACCGGAGCAGAATAAACAACACCATCCAGAATAATGGCAATTCTTTTCCCAATGTTGGCCCCAGTAATTCTTTCCCATTCATCTGCACCATCCGAATTCATCTGCATGGTTACAATTGGTGATGAAGTAGAAGGATCAATATTAGCGCTTGCATCGGTTATTACGCCCCCGGTTAACTCAGCCTGCTTATCGACGCAGTAAAGTCTATAAATTGCTTTGCCATCCTGATAACCAGCGGGTTTAGCGCCGAAAACAAATTGTGCATTGTCGGGGATTACCTTCTTAACATCCGGTCTATCCAGCCACAATTCGATTCTCTTTCTATTCTCCGAACTCACGTAAGCATCTGCATCACCCGATTGGGGATTTAGTATTGCTACTGAAAAGAAAGGATGTTGCTTTTCAAATTCTGCTTTTGTTAAATTTTGGGAAGTGTCTGATGCTGATGATGTATCGGTTACATTTTTTGAGGCCAATTCTTTTTTCTTGCCTGTTTTTGCATTCTTCTTATTATTTGTTGCAGCGTTGGCTTGTTCCGTCGTATCAGGGTTAACTTTTCCAGCAAGCACATTATCTATTTTCTTCATTATGGAAAGCGTAACTTGAGGATCCTTAACTATTTTGAACTCCAAAAGTGCCGTTCCTTGTAGCAACTGCTTTGCTTCTTCTTCGTTAGCAACTCCCGGCAGCTCAACTATTATTCTTCTTGAGCCCTGTCTTTGAATGCCTGGCTCTGATACACCATACTGATCAACTCTGTTTCTAATAATTTCTACAGCTCTGCTTACGGCGTCTTCTGCATCTTTTTTAAGTTCGCTCACAATTTGGTCATCGGATTGTCTGATATTACCAAAATATCTGCTTAGTCTTATGTTCTCGTTTTCTAACCTTTTTGTTACCAAATCAACAACAGATTCATTGCTAGTCTGGGCTTCTTTTTCTGCACTTGCCAAAATGTTTTTGAATTTCTCATCCGGATTTTTTGCCAATTTACCCAATAGCTGCCCTGTGTTAACTTCCAGCACTACCCTCATACCACCTTGCAAATCCAATCCCAATTTTATTCTCTTCTTCTTAGCCTCGTCATATGATGGGTCCGTCGCTTTAATACTATCTTTATAAGCAGTAATTCTTAAATTTAATTGTTTGCCTGATATTTTGGGGTCAGTCCTTAATACTTCATTTTTCTTTTGTGTTGCTAATTTGTCTAATTTCTCAGTGTTTTTATAATCTAGATAGGTCGGATAGAGAAGGTAAAGACAGAAGGCAAAAACAGCCGATATGATGATTAATCTAAATCTAATTTCCCGCATGGTCCGAAGAATTATGTTATATTAAAATTATAATAAAATCTAAAATTACCTGTAAACCTTAATAAAGTCAATTAAATATGATAGGTAAAATTTTAGATGTTTATTGAATATTCCTAATAATTGAAAGGATTAGCTTCTGAAATTTTTCCTTAACCATATTGGCTGTTTCAGTAACTTCGGTATGATTTAACTTTTTTTGAGAAATTCCTGCAGCATAGTTGGTAATGCAAGAAATTGAAGAAACTTCTAGTCCCAGATATGCTGCATAAATTGCTTCGTGAACGGTGGACATTCCCACTGCATCCCCGCCAGATTTTTTAATCATCTTGATTTCCGAGGGTGTTTCGTAACTTGGCCCTTTTGTGTACCAATACACACCTTCTTTCAGCATAATTTTTTCTTTAAGTGCAGTCTCCAAAATTGAATTATTAAACTTTGTAGATGGAAAATCTATAAAGTCATTCCTTTGTTCTAATTCAGCGAGCTTAATAATCTGGTTCAGTTCTTTTTTTATAAAAATTCCATTGAAAGAGGAAGCAAGCATTAAATCTCCGGGTTCAAAATTGGAATTAATTCCTCCTGCAGCATTTGTAATCAAGATTTTCTTACAGCCTAGTTCTTTTGAAATAAGGGAGTTTAAAATGCATTCATAAATCCTGTAGCCTTCATAAAAATGTATTCTGCCGTCGAAAAGAAGAAATTTTACAGTTCCTTCCTCACAAAAATGAATTTTCCCTTTGTGACCTTCTATAGTTGATGGAGGATAATTAGGCAATTCCCTTGTGCTGATAGATTTGATAGTATGAACGCTTTCCGCAAAGTTTCCCAACCCGCTTCCTAAAACAATTGCCAGTTCCGGTTTGAATGGAGCAATTTCTTTTAACGTCCGAATTAATTTTTTGTATTTGAAATCTAAATCAATCAAAAAAGTAAAATTCTCTATTTATTTCAGAATTGAATGATTAGTTAAACCTTAGTGCGTAGGATTTTACATTTCAGAACTAAAAAAGAATCCCTGCCAAGGTGGCAGTCATTAAAGTTGCCAGTGAACCACCAATGACTGCTCTAATTCCAAGACTCGCAATCTCGGATTTTTTATTAGGAGCAAGCGGCCCTAATCCTCCAA
>JBJKPP010000270.1:0-11041 GCA_046706145.1 Ignavibacteriaceae bacterium
AAGAACCATCGCGCTGATGGTTGAAAACAGATTTAATGAGCCTAAGTATGGCAAGTTCGGATACGTAAAAACTCTACGCGGCATTCCCAGCAATCCAAGAATGTGAAAAACAAAGAATGTACAGTTGAACGCAATAAGAAATGTCCAGAAATGCCATTTGCCTAATTTTTCAGAAAGTCTTTTGCCAGTGATTTTAGGAAACCAGTAATATATTCCTGCAAAACCTGCAGACAAAGAACCGCCTAAAAAAACGTAGTGAATATGTGCAACAACAAAATATGTATCAGTTAATCTCCAGTCGATTCGCACAATAGCAAAACCAACTCCGCTTAGTCCGCCAATTGTGAAATCTACCAGAAACGCCATTGCAAAAAGCATGGCAGCTTTGAAAATCAATTTGCCGCCCCACATAGTTGCGATCCAATTGAATACTTTTACTCCTGTTGGGACAGCTATTAACATGCTGGTCGCCGCGAAAAATGCGTTAAAAGTTGTTCCCAATCCGACTGCAAACATGTGATGAGCCCATACGCCAAAAGAAAGTAAAGCGATGGCAATTGTTGAACCTGCCACAAATTCATAGCCAAATATCGGCTTGCGAGAGAAAACAGGAATTACTTCCGAGATCATAGCAAAAGCTGGAAGCGCTAAGATATAAACTTCCGGGTGACCAAAAGTCCAGAACACATGCTGCCACATTAATGCAGAGCCACCCGTAGCAGTTGTGAAGAAATGAGCATTAAGCAACCGGTCGATTAAAATCATTACTAATCCAGCATTGAGTACAGGGAATGCACCAAGAATTAAAAATGCATTTACAAATACCATCCAGACAAAAAGAGGAAGTCGTGTCAACTTTAATCCTTTTGTTCTCATAGTAAGTGTAGTAACTACAAAATTTATTGCAGCCCCAATTGTACCAATTCCCATAAGTAGAATGCTCGTCGCCCAGTAATCTACACCTGGTGTGGAACTATAAAATTTTTCGCTTAATGGAGCATAACTAAACCAGCCAACGTTGGGAGCGCCGCCGGCGAAAAAACTAAAGTAAAGAAGTAAACCGCCGAAGAAGAAAATCCAAAAACTAAACGCATTTAAACGTGGATAAGCCATTTCGTTTGCCCCAATCATCAGAGGCAAAAGATATGTTGCAAAACCTATCAGCATGGGAGTTAATACTAAAAAAATCATCGTAGTTCCATGCATTGTAAAAATTTGATCGTAAACTTGCGGGGATAAGAAAGTATTTTCAGGACTCATTAATTGAATACGCATCAACATTGCCTCACCAAAACCTATGACGAGAAAAATCAATGATGTCCATAAATACATTATGCCAATGAGTTTATGGTCAACAGTTGAAATCCACTGCAGGATTCCATTGTTTGAAAATGCTTTTGGAAGAGATTCTTTTGTTTCAGGTATGGCTACAGATAATCTCATTTCAGCTCTTCCAAATATGTTACTAAATCATTTACTTGTGTTTTTGTCATTCTAAAGTTTGGCATGTGTGCCCCTGGTTTTACTTTTTGCGGATCGGTTAGCCATCTCGTTAAGTTTTCACTCGTATTTGGAAGCATTCCGCTAAGCAGCGTTTCCCTCGATGCTATGTGAGTCAGGTCGGGGCCTATGCTCTTATCGGCGTCTGTACCAGAAATTGTATGGCAGTCGGAACAAGTTTCATCACTGAAAATTTTTGCTCCGGCTAAAGCCGCACTATCTTGTGGAGTCGGTGGAACTGTCTGCTGATGTTGTATCCATTTATCAAAATCAGCTTGTGATTGAGCAATTACTTTTATTCTCATCCATGCATGTTCTACTCCGCAATATTCATTGCATGATCCTTCATAAGATCTTATACTGTCTGCCTCAATCCACATGTAATTAGATCTTCCAGGGATAGCATCAATTTTTCTTCCCAATTCAGGCACTGACCAATCGTGTATTACGTCAGCAGACTCAACTTTCATCAATAACTTTTTATTTACTGGTATATGTAATTCATTTGCTGTTGTAACATGATATTTAGGGTAGTGCATTTCCCACCACCATTGATGTGCAATAATTACAATGTCAGGTTGTCCGTAATCGGTATAAGGGGTATTTATATCACCCATTGCTTGTAACGTAAGAACGAAAAAGAATGAAACTGCGAGCAAAGGCAGTATAGTCCAGACCAATTCCAATCTCTTATTTCCGGAAACCTGACGTGGTTCTCCCTCGCGGTTTTTAGATTTGTATCTTATTGCCGCTGTTATTACCAAACCAGCCACCAGTACAATTATAAAACCTGCTAAGATAAGGTATCTTAGGAACAAAGTATTTATATCGTTAGCCTGGGGTGAGTATGATGCAAATAATTGTGAAAAAAAATGCAGAATGCCCTTAATCATCTAAATTTTTCAGCCCAAACATATTTAATTCGGGTTGCAAACTACGTATATTGACCTCAAATTAAAAAAAAGGAATGTGACCTTCATTACCAACACTTAAAAAGATGTGATAGGATTAATAATTCAGGGTAAATTTTTCTATAAAAAAAAGTGTTAGACGGGTAAGTTCATCTTCTTTAAGAAGCAATTAAAAAATGGAGCCGGCTAAACATCTACACTTTTACCAGCCAGATTATTGCGTAATAAAATTCAAAAAGCAAAGGACAAGCCTAAAGAATTTGTAGAAACATAGAAGGAAAATTGATTCTTGCTTACATCTTTCGTCTCCTGGCTGCTAACATAATCTCCTACAAAGTGTCCAATGAGGCCGCCTGCTATTACATCTGAAAACCAATGGTCATTATGGTAAATACGCGCTCCCGCAACTGTAAAGGCTGCAGTATAATATAATACCTTTAGAAAAATATTATTCGTATTGTTCGCAAGGACGGTGGAAACTGCAAATGAAACCGTTGCATGACCTGATGGAAATGATGTGTATGCAGCATGTACATTGAAGGGTCTAAATCTTGTCTTACCCTCACCTGTATAAGGCCTGCTTCTTCCTACTACAGCTTTAAGTACGGACGTAATAAGTCCGGCATAGCCCACAGCTTCAATTGTTTGAAGTCCAACCTTTCTAACACCGCTATCATTTAAGAGCAGACCGGCCCCATAAAGTCCGCCTATGCCAATTAAGGTGTACCCGTTCCCATAAACATTATCAATCGAAAAAAGATCATTGTTAAACCTCGAATGATTTCGCATTGCAAAGTTCTTCATATTATAATCTACAGCATATCCAGCCGCTGTAAACAAAAAGAATCCGGCTGTGTTTAATTGAGTCGATTGATCGAAATGGAAATAATCTGAAAATAGGTTTCCACCTGTAATGAAAAAACTTCCTACATCACTTTCCAAATTATCTAAAATTTGTGCAGAGGTTACAGAATGAACTGATAGACTTAAAACTAAAATAGATATGAAATAATATTTCAAGTTTAAATTTCTACTAAAAAAGTTCATTTGGAAATAGTCTCATTTAGGAAATGTGATTGACAAGCGGGACTCACCTTACTGTTTCTTTAGAATCAATAAACCAAAACTCTTTGAGCCATCTTTTCCCTCGAGCATTCCAACTAAATAAATATTATGTGTGACTGGATCGAGTGCCATAGTTCTCAAACCTTTTTGTGTTGGGATATTGTCCACTTCCTTAAATTCTGTTGGTGAGACTTCTTTGGCGACTGTTAAATTTCCCTCGCCGTTCGAACTAAAGGCTAACCCGGTTTCGGGATCAAAACGGCAGGCATCCACATGTCCGCCAATGGGAACATGGGTAATCACTTTACCGGTTTTGGCATTTACAATCATCATCATGTTATTATGGCATCCGGAAAAAAGAATATTATTCTTGGCGTCTATAGCAAGCCCTGAGGGATGCTCACCAGGAGCAATCGACCATGTGGTAACTTTTTTTAGGGTTTTGGGGTTAAATTCTTCTATTTTACTTTCATCTTCCAGATTTACATACATCAAACCCCTGCCGTTTGAAGCTGCAAATTCGGGTCCGCCATCAAGGGTAATCGTTCCAACAACCTTGTCTGTTTTAGCATCTATAGCTGTAGAGTTGGAACTGCGTCCATTGAAAGTAAAAACTCTTTGAGTATATGGATCATACACAATCGCATCAGGGTCTTTGCCTGTGACTGCAACATTCTCAATGGTTTTAAGAGTTTTTAAATCAAAAACTGTAACTGAGTCACTATGACCATTACTAATGAACCCTTTATTATATTTATCAGCGAAGGCAATTCCGTGCACGCCGTTTAAGTTCTTTATTTCACCGATCACTTCATTGGTTTTCAAATCAATAACGTGAACCCTATCTCCATGCGAAACGTAAAGCCTGTGCATCGGGGCATCTACAGCCATATAATCCCACCAGCCTTTACCACCTATATTTATTAAACCGGAGATTTTGTATCCTGAAGTTTGGGAAAAAGCAGATTTTGGTAACATGCAAATGAAAAGAAGACAAAAAATCGAAGAAACAAACTTTTTCATAGCATCCTCTAACTATTTTTCATTTTTTAAACTTTTTATAGAAGGTTACTTAATAATATAAAGCTAAAATTTAAAGGAATGAAATGAAAATAAGATGAAAATTTATTTAGCTACCGAAAGCTATGACATTCAACACAAACCATTTAGAATTAGATCAGTCCTTTTTAATTTGATTTTTTTACTGTATCAGAAAATTATTTGATATTCCTTATTTTTTAGTGAAATAGAAACCCTACTAACTCAAAAAGTTCATGAAGTTAATATTTTCATAATTATTTCATTTTTACTTATTAAATTTGATTTAGTATGCGCATACTCTTAATAGAAGATGATAAGAAAATTGCCAATGCATTAAGCAAAGGATTAAAAAGCGAGGCTTATGCCGTGGATATTGTTTCAGATGGAGTTAACGGAGAGCGGCTTGCTAAAGTTAGTGAATATGACCTTATTATTCTGGACATTATGCTGCCGAAGCAGGACGGGTGGCAAACCTGCACTAACTTGAGGGAAAGCAAAATTCTCACTCCAATTCTCATGTTGACAGCGCTTGATGATGTTTCTGATAAAATTAAAGGACTTGATATAGGCGCCGATGATTATCTACCAAAGCCTTTTCATTTTGAAGAGCTTCTTGCCAGAATTCGTGCATTAACCAGGAGACGAAGTGAGTCCAGAACAGCTCTGCTGCAACAATTCGGGGTGAGGTTAGATTTAACCACCCATCTTGCTTTTAGGGAAGGAAAGGAGATTAGACTCTCAGCTAAAGAATATTCATTATTGGAACTCTTCATGATGAATCCTAATAAAGTTCTAACTAGAGAGAAAATCTCTGAGCATCTTTGGGATATGAATTTTGACCCAAGAAGCAATGTCATCGAATCGTTTATAAAGTTTCTTCGTCAAAAGATCGATAAAGACTTTGACAAGCAATTAATCCAAACAGTAAGGGGAGTAGGATACATTTTTTCAGAGAAAGAATATTAAGTGTTTTCAATAAAAACAAAAATCATTATCGCATATACTTTAGTATTTGGGGTGATGTTAACAGTATTTGCGGTAATAATTTATCAAAGTTCTAAAAGTACTGCTTTTAGCAAATTGGATGCTAATCTTAAAAGCTATTCGGTTTCTCTCCAAACGGAAATAGAAGATGAGTTGAGTGATCGAAAAAATATTGATGTTAAAGAATTAAGAGGAATACATCCGCAAGGATTGGAACACACGCGGTACCAATTATTGGATGTACATGGCAAAAAAATAATCTTCGACTCTCTTTTGTCAAAATACTTGCAGATCAGCCAGGTAAAAACTTTGGGCAAGAGGTCATATTTTACAAGAGTTAAGTTAAAGTGGCATCATTATCGCGTATTAGTAAGTCCATTTGAGGCGGAAAATGATTCTGTTTATATTTTAGAAACTGCTGCATCTTTGCACGATACTTATTCTGACCTTAACAGACTTTTTTACCTACTTATAATTCTTATTCCATTAGGTTTAGTAGTAACCGGAATCTCAGCATATTTTCTTTCTAGGGCAGCCTTCAAACCAATTTCTAAAATTGTTACAACCGCAAAAAAAATCTCGGGTAAAAATCTTGATGAAAGGCTCGAACTACCAAAGGCTAAAGACGAAGTGAAAGAATTGACAGAAGCTTTAAACGAGATGATAAATAGGCTCGATAGTTCATTTAAAAGCCAAAAGAGATTTGTCGCTAATGCCTCGCATGAAATCAGAACCCCCTTGACTGTTATACAGACTGAACTAGAGATCTTAGAAAAGAAGATAAACGATAATGAGTCCCGAGAAACCATAAAGATTGCACTCTCTGAGGTTGAGCATCTGACTAAGCTTACTAATTCACTTCTTACTATTGCCAAATTAGACTCATTTCAATCTGAATTAAGCCTTAGTCAAATTAGAATGGATGAGTTGCTTGCAGAATGTGCACAATCCTTAAATAAAGCTGCCCTGAAGAAAAATGTACAAATTAATCTTTCGATATACGACTCAGTAGAAATAATTGGTGATATAGAGAAGCTTAAAAGTGTTTTCTTGAATTTACTTGATAATGCTATAAAATATTCTCAAACTAATAGTACCGTAACTGTAATATTAGAGAAGTTGTCAGATGACCGAATTAAAGTGAGCGTAGAAAACTTGGGGCATGGAATTCCTTATTCTGAACAAAGTTATGTATTCAATAGATTTTACCGCTCAAATGAAATCAGGGGAGATGAAAATGGAAGCGGCTTGGGATTGGCAATCGTTAAGGAGATAGTAGAACTGCATAAAGGTGAAATAAATTTTGAAAGTAAGATGGCTGAAAAGACTGTTTTCAATGTCATTCTTCCAATAAGGCTTTCCTAAATTATTAATAATTGATAGAAATTAGAGTTAATCTTTATTGTGATCTTCTTAACGCTTAAGTTTTCCACTTTGATATTTGATCTATTTTTCATTCTATTTTCATTTGCACATACTAAATTATATAATCTGAACATGTGATTTGACGTTTTTTCTTGCGTGTTATAAATTCTAATCCCATACTTAGGACGCTGTATAAGATATTTCCAATTATTGAGGTTAAATTGATTAAAAAAGTTCTAATACTTTCATTACTACTGCTCGGCTCATCTCTCACTATATATGGCCAGCAAGAATCCAGCGCTAAAAGCACTACATCTATAACCGGGAAAGTTTTTGATGAACAAACAAAAAGGCCAATTCAATTTTCGAACGTTGTTCTTTCAACCACCAATGACAGCGTCCAGGTTACTGGAACAGTAACAAATAAGGACGGCGACTTTTTATTAAAAGGAATTAGAAACGGACGATATTTTCTACAGGTTAGGTTTATAGGATATACAACACGAAAAATTAAAAATATATTAATCTCAAACTCAACGTACAATTTAAATTTAGGTAAAATATATTTAAAACCTTCCGCAATTAATTTAAAAAGTGTTGTAATAAACGGTAAGAGATCGCCTATATCATATGAGCTTGACAAAAAAGTTATAGACGTTAGCCAGATGAAGACAGCAATGTCAGGCACTGCTGCGGATGTCCTGGAGAATATTCCTTCGGTAAATGTAGATATTAACGGCAATGTAAGCTTAAGGGGCAGTACGAATTTTCAAGTGCTTATTAACGGGCATCCTTCAGTTATGGACCCTCAAGATGCGTTACAACAAATACCCGCCAGTTCAATTAAAACAATCGAACTTATTACGAATCCTTCAGCAAAGTATGATGCCAGCGGAACAGCGGGTATTATTAATATCATTCTTAAAAAAAATACTAATCTTGGATTAAGCGGTCTTGTAGATATAATGGGAGGGCTGCGTAATAAATATGGCGGGAATCTAATCCTTCAATATAAAACCCCATTTATAAATTACAATTTGGGTATTGATTTAAACCATCGTTCTTTTCCAGGCACACGAACTGAGAACAAACAGTTTATTATATCCGGCAATACTTCTTATCTAAACTCCAATGGGGATATGACTTGGGGAAGAACTGTATCTGGGATTAGAGGTGGACTAGATTTCAATTTCAGCGATAATGATATTCTTTCAGTCGGCGGAAGGTATGGTTCGAGATCTTTTTTAAGAAATTCGACTCTGAATTATGATCAATGGTATAATAACTCGCCTCAAAACTTTTTTTATTTAGATAATACCAACCATAACCATTCCGGTACGTTTTATGATTTGAATACTAATTACCAGCATAAATTTGGAGACGATGGAAATCAGTTGACAGCTAATTTATCTTTCAGACATCGTAATAACAATGAGGCTTCCGAAAGTTACTCAACAATTGCGAGCGGCCAAATCAACGGAACCAAAACAACCGAGCTAGGGCCAGGTAGCGAGTTACGAGGAAACATGGATTACGTTTTGCCACTAAATAAAAATGAAAAATTCTCTGCGGGTACAGAATATTTCGCCAGGCTTAGGCAGGATATAAACAAATTATATTTTTTTGACTCAACTAATAATAAATATATCTTTCAACAACCCTTCAGCCACACAAATGATTTTAATCGAACAAGATTTGCTGCATATTCGATCTTTTCAAATAAATGGGACAGCCTTGGAGTACAACTTGGTGCACGTACAGAATATACTTACCAGCTTGTAAAATTGGTGGAAACGGGACAGCGATTTACTTTAAGCAGATGGGATTTTTTTCCTTCTATTCATGCATCTTACAGCTTTGCAGGCGGCACGCAAATTATGGCAGGTTATTCCCGTCGAATTGAACGACCAGACGGCGGCGACCTTGAACCTTTCTATACATGGTTTGATGCGACAGATGTACGAATAGGAAATCCCAACCTTCAGCCGGAATTTATTGATTCTTATGAAATAGGCTATCAAACATTTTTCGGTAAGATGTCATTTTCAAATGATTTTTATTACCGCTTTACTCATAATAAAATGGAAGATATAAATTCAGTTTATGCTGCAAACGTAACGCTTCACACAAGCGCGAATGTAGGAACTGATCATTCTCTTGGTGCTGAATTCAGCATATTGTTTAACCCGGTTAAAATCTGGCAGTTCAATTTAACAGGCGATGTATATGATTATAAAATTCAGGGCAACTTATTTAATCAATCGTTTGCAAGGGAAAGTTTTGACTGGAATATCAAATGCAGTAATGATTTAACTATAACGCCCTCGACAGAATTGCAATTAAATACACGGTATCACAGTCCATCAGTTACAGCGCAGGGGAAATGGGAGGGATATTTTACTACCGATCTTGCAGTGAAGCAAAATCTAATCGGCAAACAATTGTCCTTAAATTTGCAAGTTAGAGATTTGCTTCATACGGGAGGCTGGGAATACTATTCTCAAGGAACTGATTTTTACAATTATTTTCATTTTAAAAGAGAGTCGCCCCAGGTAATGCTGGATTTAAAATATAATTTCAATAATTATAAAGAAAAACAGCCTCAAGAAGCTGAATAAGCCGGAAAGTAATCCGATATAATAGTTAGAAATTTCCAGCTATGTTAATTGTAAACCCACAACGTACAATTTATTTATAGAGTAATCTAACCTTATTGTTTATTTCATCATCATTTCATAATCATTATTTAATTTGGTTAAAACAATTTAAGGAATTATTAGAGGAGGCGGTTATGAAATTATCAAATTCATTCATTTTTTCTTCATTATTAGTAGTTGCTTTTTTACTTACAATAAGCTTAAATTTGTTCGCTCAGGAAAAGCAGATAAGCAAAAAGGAAGTTCCGACTGCTGTGCTTAAGTCTTTTAAGAAAGAATATCCTAAGGCCCGCATAAAAGGATTAAGCACTGAAACTGAAAACGGTAAGAGTTATTTTGAAATTGAAAGCATTGACGGAAAGGTAAGAAGAGATCTTCTCTATTCTTCGGATGGAAAGATTGCCGAGATTGAAGAAACAATTACAACATCCAACCTTCCCAAGGAATCGATTCGGTCAATTCAAAAGAAGATTCCTGGTGGAAAAATTGAAAAAGCCGAGAGGGTCATAAGTGATTCTAAAGTAAATTTCGAACTCAAAGTAACAAGGAAGAAAGCGACTTATGAAGTTGTCTTAGATTCAACTGGAAAAGTAGTGAAAGCTGAGAAAATAAATAAGGAAAATGATGAGGACAACGATTAATATTATGAATCTGTAAGTTAAGGAGGATATGAACCTTAGGTCTGTTTAGTTTTAATCATGGAAAGTGAAACGCAGCGATTACCAAAAATTTTGATTTTTAATTAATCAAGAAAGCAAAATTTGATTTTAGCATAAGCCTAAAGGTTCTTCCTCTGTCAAGAGACTCGAAAATATTCTTTATTTTATTTCTTTTAATACCGTTGGTTGTTTTTGGCCAACAGAAGTATCTCGATACTCTTTCTAATTCTCTTTATTCTGCGTCAGCTTTTGGTAAACAGAATGGGGAAGTTGATCAATTAAAAATCAATAATAATAGTATTAGTTACCTGCCCGCTTGGTACGACGTTTTTACTAACGTTCCACTCGATTTTTTTGATTTTGGAAAGTCAGTGGTCAATAAGAATAGCATTGAGCCGCTTTTGTTTTTAACATTAAGCACGGCAGCGTTAATGACGGTTGATCGGAAAGATTGGCAAAACACAAAAATTCTCTGTAGGCGTTCACTTTCTTTAACTGATATGACAAAGGGTATTGTAAATATTGGTAACGGGAAATGGCAATTGAGTGTAGCCGGAGCAGGAATTCTTGCCGGGCTTGTGTTCCATGATCGGAAAATAGTTAATACATCTTTTGAAAGTGTGGAAGCATTGATCTCGGCTGGTCTCTTTGTACAAATTATTAAAAGATGCACCGGAAGACAAAGCCCTGCCGACGCTCATCGTTCATCCGGTGCCTGGGAGTTGTTCCCGGATTTTGCTGAATACCAGCATAATCAGCCAAACTTCTATTCATTTCCCTCAGGTCATATTGCAAGCACTGCTGCAATTCTTACGGTTATTACTGAAAATTTTCCCAATGTAGTATGGCTTAAACCGGT
>JBJKPP010000271.1:0-2629 GCA_046706145.1 Ignavibacteriaceae bacterium
ATTTCTAAACATGTAGTCCACCAACCTGTTAAAATAGTCTCTACAAATTCTTCCGGTAATTGTTCGTGTCTCATTTCTTCTGCAAAGTTCTGATAATCATATGATATTCTCACAAATTCAACTTTAGGAGATTCGCCGTTATTAAAATTTAGGATTGTGTAACCAACTTCGGTAGTGCCATCATTTTCGGGTCTTCCTATAACTCCGACATTAATAAAATGCTTTTTACCTGAAAGTTTTCTATCCCAATGAATTCCAGTATGCGTAGCACAAATTATGTCTGTCTCATAGTCATCGCATAATTTTTCTAAAAAATGTGTTGGAGTTGTAGTTTCCCAAAGGAATTCATTTACCTGTCTTGGTGAGCCATGACAAAGTAAAATACGATAGTCATTGATTTCAAATCTTATTTCCTGAGGAAGTTCTTGCATCCATTTTTTGTTGGTTCGATTTGTATGTTTGCAGGTGTACTTATAGCTAAGCCTTGCATAATAATTATCACGTGGGTCAGTGTAACCGCATTGACAGTCATCAAGGTCATTCCCAATTGAATTATCATAATTTCCTTGAACGACGGGAATATTATTTTCGATTAAGATGGGAAATACTTTGTCCGGGTTTGGACCAAAAGCGCCCAAATCTCCGAGACAATATATTGCATCAATTGATTTTTCTTTAGCGTCTTCAATAACTTTTTCGAGAGCAAGATAATTACTATAAACACAACCCAATAACGCAATTTTATTCATTTCTTCTTCCGGTAGTAAAATTAGAACATATTGCTCCGTAAAGATAACATGTGTAACACGCTTGATGTTTTAATTCATATGGTTTCATTGAATCTTCTAAATTATCTGCCAGCTTTGCATCATCCGATTCAATTAAAAGAGGACATACATAAACTCCTTTGCTTGTTACAGCTCTGCTGTTGTAGCAAATAAGTTGATTTTTATCAAAGTCCTCTGTCATCATTTCTTCGTAAACATATTCATATTCTTCGTAACTTCTAGACCTCAAAGCCTCTTTTCCAATTTTTAGGGTGGGGAGAATTTTTATTCTGGGACGTTTATATCCGTGTTCTTTGAGTAAACTATAAAATTCTTTCAGAACTTTATCATCTTCATTATCGTTCCAACTTTTTACAACCGAGATAATAGGTAAGAATCCATTTTCATATAAAAGTCTTACGCCGTTCATTGCCTTCTCAAAGGCACCTTTGCCGCGGATTGCATCGTTCATTTCTTCTGTGTATCCATCAATACTTACTCGTATTTCCAGAGTGTAAATAGAATTATTAGCTATTTCTGCCAATCTTGCTGCTCTTTCAGGTCTAATTAATGTTCCGTTAGTAAGAACTGTCACTGGTCCAACAGCCATAGCCCTTTCAATAATATCAAATATTTCTTTATTAGCGAATGTTTCACCCCCAGTGAAATAAAATTCTTTTACACCAAGTTTTACTCCTTCTTCAAGATATTTTTCACATTCATCTAAAGTTAGGAAACCAAAATTTCGGTTTAACGGACTTGAATTGTTAAAACAATGTGTACAATGAAGATTACAGATTGTTCCGCTAACCTGGAACCATAAATAATCTAAACTATTTAAATCGATATATGGATGATTCATGTTATTCATTCTTTCATTCGAATCTAAATTATTCATTTTTACTTCATTTTTACTTACCAAACCTATCTGCGAGAGAAAGTTCAAGAGCCGGTTTCCCGGGTTTCTTATAAATTAAAATGGGGATAAAGTATAAAATCAAAATTAGAATTGTTGCATAAATATTTATAGACAATAAGTTGGCAAAATTCCCGTCAGATATAAATAAAGATTTCGGCAATAAATTAAAAGCGAAAATAATCCCGGCTGCTACACCTGTCCAAATTGCCAGATGAAATGAAATTTTTGGAGCAGGAATTTTCCAGAATAAAAATATTGGAGCTAATCCCAAAACCATCGTCCCGCTGATTGTTGTTGCTGATAAAATCGTTGGAGAAAAAAATAAAGGAATGGTTCCTACGAAAGCAGTTATTATCATAACGAATCTTCCTTTTGACACGGAAGTAAATTTTTCTTTGCCAAGATCAACAACAATCATCTTTGAGACAGAAGCAAATGTTGAATCAACTGTTGAAGATGCCGAAGTTACCATAATAAAGTTTACTATTATCATCGAGAATAATCCCAAAGTTTTTGAAACCTCCACGGCTGCCTGACCATGTAAACCTAAAAATTTTGCGTAAATACCAACAAAACTGAACAATAGAATGCAGAGGAAACCTATGACAGTCGCTATTATATAACTTTTCAAAGTTGTTTTCTCGTCCGTAATAAAGCCCCTGTCTGTTAAGACGGGGTCATGAAAAGGATAGCTAAAAATCTGTATTAACGCAACCAGTACTAAATCAAGACCATGAGAAAGGTTCCATGTTCCGTTTGTTATAAAAGGAGTGATTGACCCATGCCTGGGAATAATTGTGCCCAGAATAATAATCAAAAGAATTGCAAATAAAGACATCTGAAGCAAATCCGTTATCAATGAGCTTCTCAAACCACCTTTTAATGCATAAGCCAAAGTTAGAATTGTGAAAACAGCTATGGACGCTATGTATTGAGGAGAACC
>JBJKPP010000272.1:0-4273 GCA_046706145.1 Ignavibacteriaceae bacterium
CATATTCTATTATCTAAATCATTTTGTAATTTATCATGATCAAACTCTAAGATATCTTTTTCTATAATTGAATCCAATTTTTCCGCAGTTTCTTGAGCATAATAGTGAGAAAGATCTGAACTTGAGATTACCAAAGTATTTTCGTCTGCAACATCAGCAATCGCTTTAGACAATTCATCGACAAAGACTTTACGCTGGTCACCCATTACTAACGGAACAATGGAGAAATCGTCGTAAATCATTTGAAGAAACGGAAGCTGTACTTCAATTGCATGTTCTTCCTTGTGGCCTTCTCGTCCTCTAAAAATTGTGTCTGAATTTTGTACAATTCTATCTGCAAGTTCTTTATTTACTTCCACAACACCAAGTGACGTTTCATATGCATCTCCATCAAAAATAGAAGTGCCTTGAAAATATTCTCTGTGGCTCGGCGAGATTATTATTATTGTATTGTACTTTTTATCTTTAATTGCATTGTAACTAAAAGCTGCAGTTCTGCCGGAATAAATATAACCTGCATGAGGTACTACTATCCCAAAAATATCTTTTAAATTTTGCTCAGGAACTGAAATTGACAATAATGTTTCTATTTCGGTTTTAAGCTTCTGTGGATTTGATGTATAAAACATGCCTGCAACAGCAGGCTTCCTAATCTTGTTCATTTTCATCCTCCTCCGATTCAGAGAAGATATTTGCCGTAAAGACTTTAAGATGTAATTTTTGTTTCTTCCAGTAAGAAGGTGGCAGACCGGCCTTGAGACACAGTGCTTCAAGAAACTGGGGAATATCGTAATTGTTTTCTACAGCGACCTGCGGCAGTAGAAGTGCTTTTATAAAATCCTCATCCAACAATAATCCATGCTCGCCTATTTTAATTTCAGAATAATCTTTAATCGAAACAGGAGTAGATAGAATAGAAATTTCAATCGAGATTCTTTCCAACTCAGAAAGAGTCACTGGCAAAAAACGCGGGTCCTCAAATGCAGCATACTTTGCTGCCTGGCAAACGGTAGTAAATAAATCACCTTGTGCAATCGTAAAACCAATGCAGCCTCTCAACTCATCCTGGATTCTTAGGGTTACAAAAACACCATGTTTTTCTTTCAGATTTGGATACAAGATATAATCTACATGTGGAATTGCATCTTTGTTAATCAGTACAGACAGGATCGATTTTCTAGCGCAGTTTAGTAGAAATTTCTTTTCGTCATCATTGAGTTTCATAATAAAAATTATTTAATCCCCAAAAGTAATTTTCTAATCTGACTTTCGGCATTATCACACTGCGATTATTATCATTTTTAACGGCTAAATTCACAAAAGAAACGCCAAGACTACAAATATTATATATATTAGAAATTAAAATAAAAAAATGCAATTATTCAAACCGTGCTGTAAAATGTCTTAGCATTGGGGCTTCATAAATTATTTTAAGACCTTTAAGGGATTTCCGTTTCTTATACACTTCAATTATAATTTCTGCCACATAATCAATATGACTTTGAGTATAGACTCTTCTTGGAATTGCAAGACGAACTAATTCCATTGGCGGCGGAATCAGATTTCCTTTTTTGTCATACTTCCCAAACATAACGCTGCCAATTTCAACGCTTCTGATTCCTCCTTCAATGTATAGTTGTCCCACTATAGATTGTCCTGGAAATTCTTGCGGGGGAATATGAGGCGCAAATCTTTTTGCATCCAGATAAATTGCATGACCGCCTGGAGGTTCAATTATCGGAACACCGTACTTTATTAATTTCTCGCCAAGATATTCAACACTTCTAATTCTATACTGGAGATAATGTTCGTCCAGAACTTCCATCAATCCTAAAGCTACTGCTTCCAGGTCTCTTCCCGCTAATCCACCATAAGTTGGAAAACCTTCAGTAACAATAAGAAGATTTCTACAATTCATTGCCAAATCGCTATCGTTCATTGCAAGGAAACCGCCTATATTTACGAGCGCATCTTTCTTTGCACTCATAGTTACACCATCTGCATAGGAAAATATTTCCTTTGCAATTTCAAAAGGAGTTTTTCTTGAATACCCTTTTTCTCTCTTTTTTATAAAGTAAGCATTTTCAGCAAAACGACATGCATCTATAAAAAGAGGAATGTCATATTTTGAACAGACTTCTTTCACTTCTTTAATATTCCTCATAGATACAGGCTGCCCGCCGCCCGAATTATTCGTTATGGTAATCATACAGACAGGTATATTCTCTGCACCTTTTTCTTTAATAAACTTTTTAAGTTTTCCTATGTCCATGTTACCTTTGAAATCTGCTCTCACTTCCGGCTTCTTACCGATTTCATTAAGAAGGTCAACTGCTTCAGCTTCTGTAAATTCTATGTTTGCTCTCGTAGTATCAAAATGAGTGTTGTTTGGAATAAACTTACCTTTTCCTCCAAGGATTGAGAATAAAATTTTTTCTGCTGCCCTGCCCTGATGAGTTGGAATTACATATTTCTTCTCTGTAATTTTTCTAACTATTGATTCAAAGTGAAAAAAACTTTTTGAGCCGGCATATGACTCATCTCCATCCATTATACCTGCCCACTGTTGAGCACTCATCGCATTTGTGCCGCTGTCAGTCAAAAGATCAATAATTACATCTTCTGCATTAATTAAGAACGGATTGTAGCCTGCCTTTTCGAGAATTTTTCTTCTTTCTTCTTTTGTCGTAAACTTTATTGGTTCTACGGATTTTATTTTGAAAGGTTCTATTATTGTTTTCATGGGCATGACCAATAATTAATTATCGCTGTAAACAAAATTTAACCAATTTTTAATTGCCTTTTGATAAAAGTATAGATATTTTTTTAACTGTTATAAACTTCAAGGAGCGTCAAATGGAGGAAAATACTACCACTGAACCCACTGCCGAAAATCAAGAAGAGGAATTGTCACATTCCGATAAAATTATAGGAGTATTGACAGAGCCTACAACCACCTTTGAAAAAATTTCAAAGTTCCCACCCAAAACAATCGATTGGCTTTTGCCGATTACCTTATTGCTTATAGTTGTTGCAATTACAAGGTTTATTGTTCTCAGTAATCCCGAAATTTATTACGCGGAGAAACAAAAACAGGTCGAAAAAATCCAGGAACGGTTCGACAAGATGGTCCAAAATGGCCAGATGACAAAAGAACAAGCAAATGAACAAATGAATAAGGTTCAAGACAATATTGATAAAGCACGCAGCCCATTGGGGTATGTTCTTCAGTTTATTGGCATTTTGGTGTTTGGCTTCGTAGTTTTCTTTATTGTTAGTGCGGTATATTTTCTTTTTTCAAAATTTGCACTTAAAGGGGAAGGTACTTATGTAAGTGTTATGGTGGCAAATGGATTAACAGCATATATTGCTATTATTTCAGTAATAATAGCGGCCATTTTATCGATGATTTTTTCAAGATTACTGAACGACGTGAGCATTGCTTCTCTTGTAAATGCAAATAAAACAACCTTTTCGGGTTTCTTATTATCCAAATTGGATGTGTTTACTATTTGGAGTTTTATTGTTGTGAGTATAGGTCTGGCAAAAATGTTTAAATCTGCTACTACGGGTAAATATTATATTATGGTATTTGGACTTTGGATAGGCTGGTCGGTAATCATATATATTTTGACCAAGGCTGTACCGTTTTTAAGTTTTCTTGGAGGATAATTAATTAGTCTAGGGCGAGATTAGAATATCAATTTTAGTCTCGCCTTTTATAACCCTTTCATGTAACATACCTATAAGTATCTACAACTTTGCAAACAACTAATTTGTTTTTCGACATAAGTTATTGAGAGTAACGCTGTATTCACAATTGTAACTGATATCAGATTCAAACTCACTAAAATTAATGTTTATGGTGGTGAAGTTTAGGGAGTGTACTTATCAATTCCGGAGAACGAAGTTTGAGACCAATGATGTTATGTTCACTGTCATAAAATACACTGTAACTAAAAAACGGAAGAATTCCTGCAAATATGCCATTGCTTGGCTGATGATTTTTAGGAGGAGAAACCCTTACTTGTGCAGGACCTTTTCTGCTGGCAGTAAATGTCATCGGAGGAAGGCTGCCGCTTTGGCTGATAAAACTTATCTGAGCTTTATCGCCAACCTTAAATCTTAATCGCTGCCTCTGAGATTCGTTGGTTACTACATGGACGCCAGGCGCGCCTGTGTCAAGCATGGCTGGTCCGTTTACTTGCTTATTAGTTCTCAAATTTGTTATAGATGAAGGAATGCCATCATGAGGACTACGTGTTGTGTCAAG
>JBJKPP010000273.1:0-5584 GCA_046706145.1 Ignavibacteriaceae bacterium
TCGGGATCTGTTTGTTTGATCGTAGATCCTGAATTGAATTCAGAACGACAATTCTATCCATATTTTCCAAATGAATTTAACCACTATCCAAGTTACCACGTTATATCCAGACACGAAATTTTTATTATATTTAAATTTATCCAAAATTTACGTCTAATATGAAAACTATCTTATATTTAATAATCATGGTTTGTTTGTCCGGCAGTTGCCGGAATTCCTTTTCACAAACACGTCTGCAAGAAGTCAAAAGCTCCAAAAAACTTAGCGCTCAAAAGGTAATTGAGAATTACTTAGAAGCAATAGGCGGTAGAAAAAAAATTCTGGGGGTTTATGATAGAATTGTTTACATGTCTGGCACTGTTGAAGGAATAAAAGTGAATACTACACTTTATCAAAAGTCACCAAATAAATATATGCAGTTGACTGAAGCCGGAACGTCAACTCAAAAAGTCATATTTAATGGGGAAAAAGGATTTTTAGTCGTTGACGGTCAAACACAAAATATTACAGGGCCCCAATTAGACAAATTAAAATATCAAGCTATTTATAAATTAATTGCTCACCTGAAAGCTTATGATGTTAAGACAAAATTTGACAGCCTAATAGATTTAAATGGCAAGAAAACTTACGTAATTGAATTAATCTTACCCAACGGCAACATTTGGAAACAGTTTTATGATGTTTCAACAAAACTAAAGGTAAAGGAAATTACTCCAGTTGAGACCCCAAGTGATACCCTTTACCAAAACACATACTTTTCGGACTACAAAACGGTGAATGGAATAAAATACCCATTCAATATCAGGCAGACATTGGGTTCTCAAATTTTTGAGTTCAAAGTGGATTCTATAAAAACCAATACGGGATTGATTGACCAAAATTTCGAAGCGGATAACTAGAAATGCAAAATAAAACATACTCTGTAATAGTATCAGATTTAGGGAATGTTTTAATTCCGTTTAACTATGATATCTTGATAGATAATCTCAACAAAATTGAATCTGGATTGGGAGAAGGATTTATCGAAGCTTACAAAAACAATTATCTTGAAATTCATCGATCTTTTGAAAGAGGAGACATGCCGGAGGATGAATTTATCAACCGAATGCTGACCTTTTTGAACCATAAAGTTGACAAAGAAACATTCTGTAAATACTATTCTGAGATATTTACTATAAATGAAGATATGGTTGCTTTACTTCCAAAACTAAAAGAAAATTACAGACTCGTTTTGCTCTCTAATACTAATTCTATTCATAGAAAATATGGCTGGCAAAAGTATGAGTTTCTAAAGCTATTTGAAAAGCTTATCCTCTCTTATGAAGTTGGTGCAGTAAAACCTGAAGAAAAGATTTACAAATCAGTCGAAGCATACACAAAGGAACTTCCAGAAAAACATATATTTATTGACGACATCCCCGCATACGCTGAAGGTGCCCAAAAAGCAGGTTGGGATGCTATTCATTTTACCGGATATAATGATCTGATTAAAGATTTTGATGAAAAGGGCGTTGTTTACTAATAAGCCGTGAAAATATTTTAATAACTGGTAGGAAATATATCATAACCATAAAACTTCTTACTACTACCATCGGTATTCTTAAGTAACTCATAAAATTCAATCTTTTTCCAACCAAACCTATACTAATAAATAAAGTGTAAATATTTAATTAAGTTTGCTGTGATAATCATTGTTTTTAATATTATAAAAAGGATTTATGGCACTTAGTATTGGAATTGTTGGACTCCCTAATGTAGGAAAATCGACCCTTTTTAATGCATTAACGAAAGCACAAAATGCAGATGCTGCAAATTATCCTTTCTGTACAATTGAACCTAATAAAGCTATAGTTCCAGTCCCGGACAACAGGTTAGATAAGCTTGCTAAACTTGTTAATCCCGCCAGAATTGTTAACTCTACAGTGGATTTTGTTGATATAGCCGGATTGGTAAAAGGAGCAAGTAAAGGCGAAGGGTTGGGAAATCAATTCTTATCAAACATAAGAGAAACTGAAGCTATCTGCGAAGTTGTTCGCTGTTTTGACGATGATAATGTTGTCCATGTTAATGCAAGTGTTAATCCATTGCGCGACATTGAAATTATTGAAACAGAATTGCTTTTAGCAGATATTCAAACTCTTGAAAAGAAAATAGAAAGACTGGGGAAACAAGCCAAAGGAGATAAAACTGCAAAAGTCACTCTAGATGATGCGGAAGCTCTTTTGAAATTTATGAACGATGGAAAAGCTGCAGCGCTTTACCAGGAACTAGAAAAGGAAACAGTCAAACTTTTGATGAATGAATTGAGATTAATGACTTCTAAGAAAATTATTTATTGTGCTAATGTGGATGAAAATAATCTAGCTGAAGACAACAATTATGTTGAAGATGTTAAAAAGTATGCTGAAAAAAGAAACTCAGACTGGGTGAAAATCTCGGCTAAAGTTGAAGAAGAACTTGTGAGTTTAGAAGAGGAAGAACGGAGTGAATTTTTATCTTCTTATGGAGTAAAAGAGAGCGGATTAGAAAAAATAATCAGAACGGGCTATCATACTCTAGGCTTAATAAGTTACTTTACAGCAGGGCCAAAAGAGGTGAGAGCATGGACAATCCACAAGGGCTGGAAAGCCCCTCAAGCTGCAGGAGTAATTCACACCGACTTCGAAAAAGGTTTTATAAGAGCTGAAGTAATAAGTTACAATGATTATATTAAATACGGCTCCGAATCTGCTTGCAGGACTGCTGGTGCAATTAGAACTGAAGGAAAAGATTATGTTGTACAGGATGGCGACGTAATGCATTTTCTGTTTAATGTTTGATTTTATATTAATATTACTCCATTTTTAGAATAAAATCGATTTTGGAGAATTAAATGGAATTTGAAATAAAACACGACGCAACACAAGAGAAATTCTATACAATTATTGATGGCCAGGAAGCTGTTTTAGAATATTACTCTTTAGATAATGACACCTTAGTTTTTAACCACACATATGTACCGCCTCCATTAAGAGGAAAAGGCATCGCTGCCGTTTTGACGAAATATGCTTTAAACTACGCAAGGGAACATAACTTCAAGGTTTTGCCACAATGTTCTTACGTTGTAGCTTACGTAGAAAGAAATAAAGAATTTGATGATATAGTGGTAAGTTAAAAAGCAAATGATAGGAACATTTTTCTTAATCCTACTCTTAATCTTTCAAAAATGAAATAAGATTACGACCCACCTGCCAAAGTCTTATACGGCAGGCAGGTTAAGAGTAAGATTAAGATTTTTAATCTATAACTGAAAATTATTTTGCTAGTTTTGCATCTAATAAAAATTCAGTTGCAGAAAGTGCTACTGAGACCGGACATGTTTCACTCGTTTTGCCCGCGTATTCTTTAAACTTCTCTTCGTCAATATTTTCAACACTACCAACTGTACTTATTTCTATCTTCGTTATTTTGAATCCGTCTTCGACTCTTGCAATATAAACTTTATCTTCAGTTTTTATCGAATTAACCTTGAATCCATCATTCGATAAATTATTGGCTAAGGCCATAGAAAAACAAGCAGAATGTGCAGCTCCTACCAACTCTTCCGGGTTTGTATCTTTACCCTCTTCAAACCTGGATACAAAATTATAAGGAACATTCTTTAGAATACCGCTCTCAGTAGTTATACTTCCACTCCCCTTCTTGAGATCACCTTTCCACTCGGCATTAGCTGTTCTAACCGGCATTATTCTATTCTCCTTTCTTTAATATTCTGAATATCAAATAATCTAAACAATAAAAATATGAATTTTTTAGCAGAATCTTAAGGATAAAACCTTATTCCCAAGGCAATATCTGCAGATGAACCAAAATCGGGGGCTACGGCCATTAAAACGCCAAATTCGAGAAAAACTTCCAGCGGCGTTCTCGGAGGATCCACATCTACTCCAAAAATTCCTCTTGCTCCAACACCTAGTTGGCTCGATGTCCTAAAGAATCTGTCCTTATAATAGAACCCACTATTTTTTCCAAAACCCAATGAGCCGCCTGCTCCGGCATACAAATTCGCAATTCGAGTATCAAATGGATAAAAATGCCACATATAATCAACATTGATTCTAGGAGAACCAAAATAAGAAGAACCTAAATCCACATCTATAGCATTTATATCATTCATCCAAAATTTCGCAGTTCCACCAGTTGGGTCTCCAACGATAATTCCAAAACCAAACTTTTTCCCTTCTGGGGATTGGGCATAAGCGTTTGAAAAATACATTATTACAATTAATCCGAAAAAGATTAATATTTTTTTCATGAGTTTTACTATCCTGACTTTTTTAATTAATAAAATAAGACAAAAGATAAACACCGAGACTTTGAATATCATGTAACCCATATCAAATGTGAAATCATGCACATGAAAACAAGACGTTTAACGATTTCAATTCAGAATCCACATTTAAACAGATAGATCCTGTATCCTTCAAAGGGATGCTTGCGGCAAAGTACGAGATAACAAATTATAAAATTAGCCCATTGCCACAATTTCCGGTTATTAAAATATTATTTATCTTAAATTGACACTGCAATTTCTTCTACATTCACAGGAAAGTATTTGAAAATTGAATAACACTTCTAACTCCAAACTTGAACGCGGCCTAGGATTAAGAGAGGCGACTGCCTTAAACATGATTGATATGATAGGGATTGGGCCCTTCATTGTTCTGCCTATTGTTATTAAGGAAATGAATGGACCTCAATGTATGCTTGCCTGGATTCTGGGCGCTGTTCTTTCTCTAATGGATGGAGCAGTTTGGTCTGAACTTGGAGCAGCAATGCCTGCAGCGGGCGGAAGTTATGTTTTCTTAAAAGAAATTTACGGACCAAAAAGCTGGGGAAAATTGTTTTCTTTTCTTCTAATCTGGCAAACAATTTTTCAGGCACCGCTTGTTATTGCTTCCGGTTCAATTGGATTTTCACAATATCTTACTTTCCTTTTTCCACTTAACGTAGTTGGGCAAAAAATCGTATCCGGACTTTTAGTAATTACAATCGTTCTGCTTCTATATAGAAAAATACAAACTATAGGCAAGATTTCTGTTTTTCTTTGGATTGGAGTTATCGCAACAATTTTATGGTTAATATTGGGTGGAGTTACTCACTTCAATCCTAAGCTTGCTTTTAATTTCCCAGCTAACGCTTTTGATTTTTCATTTATCTTTTTTGTCGGGCTCGGAAGTGCATCCGTTCAAACAATCTACACGTTCCTTGGATACTACAACATAACCAATCTCGGTTCTGAACTTAGAGAACCCGAGAAAAATATTCCAAAAAGCATTTTTATTTCGATTGCAGGAATTGCCTTACTTTATCTTGCTATGCAACTAAGTGTGCTGGGCGTTGTTCCTTGGCGTGAAGCAATGAATTCAAAATTTATAGTTTCAACTTTCGTTGAGAGAATTTATGGCTCTAAAGTTGCAATTGTAGCAACAACGTTAATTTTATGGATTGCTTTTTCATCTTTGTTTTCAGCTACGCTCGGCTATTCAAGAATACCTTATGCTGCTTCAATGGACGGCGCATTCTTCAAAATCTTTTCTCATAC
>JBJKPP010000274.1:0-1969 GCA_046706145.1 Ignavibacteriaceae bacterium
TTCTTTGAACTTGCTCAAAACGAAGTGAAAAATCCTGTAATATTAAAAAGAACATATAATGGAATAAACCTTGACCAACTAAGATTGTTTTCCGCTACAGACTTGGGTTCGCTTCTTATTGATGGATACGGAGATGGAGTTTGGGTAGAAGTGAAAAATATAAGGGAAGATGAAAATCATTCTGAAGATAAAGATGTCCTGGTTAAGAGCTTCATTAACCAAAAAGAGAGCAAAGAAAAAATAATAAACCGGATTTTATTTGGTATTCTTCAAGCTGCACGAGTAAGAATATCCAAAACAGAATACATTGCGTGCCCTTCATGCGGAAGAACATTGTTTGACCTCCAAATAACCACAGAAAAAATAAGAAAACGAACAGAACACCTAAAAGGTGTTAAGATTGCAGTTATGGGATGCATTGTTAACGGCCCCGGTGAAATGGCTGATGCAGATTATGGCTACGTTGGTTCCGGCGTGGGCAAAATCACACTTTACCGCGGGAAAGATATTGTAAAAAGGAATGTTCCTGCCGAAAATGCGGTAGATGAACTAATAAATTTGATAAAAGATGGCGAAAACTGGATAGAACCGTGATAATCTTAGAATTTGCACCGATTTAATTAGTTGGAAATTTACAGCGAAAAATATATATTTATGTTCTTAACATGGATGAAATAATAACAGAGAAACTTAAATATCTTATCAAAACTCGTGATTCTGCCCTGACAAGTCAGGACATTACTGACAAGAGTTTTTACAATGCACCTCAATAAAAACGGGGTGCATTTTTTTTGACTATGAAATGTTCTGAAGTAATTAGATATATAGAAAATTGGGCACCAAGAGAAATAGCATGGGAAAGAGATAACGTAGGATTACAAGTAGGTAGCTACGACTGTAAGATTTCTAATGTTCTCCTTAGCCTCGATGTTACTATAGACGTTGTGGAGCAAGCAGTTAGAAAAAAATGTAATCTGATTATCTCTCATCATCCGCTGCTTTTTCATTCATTACAACAAATAAATCTTTCCAAAGATAAAATTTCCAAAATAATTGAAACTCTTATAAAAAATAACATTACTCTATTCTCTGTTCATACAAATCTCGACTTTACAAAAGACGGGGTAAGTTTTGAACTGGCAAAAGTCCTAAAGCTTAAAGACATAAACTTCATATCGAGCCTTAATTCTAATCAATACAAGCTGATAGCGTTCGTTCCCGAATCTCACCTGGAAATTGTAGCAAATAAAATTTTTGAGCATGGTGGTGGAATTATTGGCGAATATAAAAATTGCAGCTTCCTGACAAAAGGAACAGGAACTTTCTCGGGTTCCGAAAAAACTAAACCATATAAAGGTAGAAAAAACAACTTTGAGAGAGTTGAAGAGATAAGATTAGAAGTTCTAATAGATTCGTGGAAATTAAACGAAGTTATTAGGGCAATTAAAGAAGTTCATCCTTACGAGGAAATTGCATATGATGTCTATCCATTAAAGAATGACGACACAAAATACGGAGTTGGCGCACTCGGATATTTAGAGAAGGATATGACCGAAAAGAACTTTTTGGATTATGTTGCAAAGAAACTTAAAATTAAAAACTTTAGATATACAAAAGGAAAGAGCAATAAAATTAAAAAGGTGGCTGTTTGCGGAGGTTCCGGAAGTGAATTTACAAAAAGCTCTATTTCTTTTGGCGCTGATGCCTTTATAACTGCTGATGTAAAATACCACTCGTTCCATGATGCAAATAAAGAAATACTTTTGATTGATGCCGGACATTATGAAACTGAAATCTTTTCATTAAATGAAATTGACAGAAGGTTAAAAATGTTTTTGCAGGAAAATAAAGGAACCCGCCTGCCGGACAGGCAAGTCAGAATTTACAAATACACCAAATCAACGAACCCAATAATTTTTTATAATAATTAAGGAGCATACATAAGTTGTTAGAAAGATTAAAAATTTTG
>JBJKPP010000275.1:0-4584 GCA_046706145.1 Ignavibacteriaceae bacterium
ATATAACTCTTAAATACAGCTTTATCAAGCAAAAAATTAACAGATGTCATTATCTTATTACCAGATAATAACTTAAATTCACAAAGGAATGTTACCATGTTTCTTTTTTGGATTTTTATCAACTTTATTTCTTAGCAATTCAAATGATTTTATTAGTCTGAGTTTAGTATCTTTTGGTTCTATTATATCGTCTATATATCCCCGCTCAGCAGCAATGTAAGGATTTGCAAATTTACCCATATACTCAGCAAGTTTCTTTTCAATCTCTTTCTCAGGATCTTT
This sequence comes from Ignavibacteriaceae bacterium, assembly GCA_046706145.1. Taxonomy (GTDB): domain Bacteria; phylum Bacteroidota; class Ignavibacteria; order Ignavibacteriales; family Ignavibacteriaceae; genus JBJKPP01. Next base: position 283 of record JBJKPP010000275.1, read on the forward strand.
AGCTTTATTAATTTCTTTCTTAAATATTATTTCTACAGCACCTTTGGGTCCCATCACAGCAATTTCTGCCGAAGGCCACGCAAAGTTAAAATCTCCTCGTATATGTTTTGAATTCATAACGTCATAAGCTCCGCCATATGCTTTTCTTGTAATCACAGTAACTTTAGGAACTGTTGCTTCACAAAAAGCATAAAGAAGTTTCGAACCATGTCGTATAATGCCGTTCCATTCTTGTTCTGTACCTGGCAAAAATCCGGGAACATCTACAAGAACTAGTAATGGAATATTGAAAGCATCACAAAATCTCACAAATCTTGCTGCTTTTGAAGACGAATTAATATCTAACACTCCAGCTAAAACCTCAGGTTGATTAGCAACTATACCTAATGACATTCCACCTAATCTTGCAAAACCACAAATTATGTTTTGAGCATAATCCAGATGAACCTCCATAAAGTCCTGGTCATCAACCAAAAGATTAATTACATCTTTCATATTATAAGGTTTATTTGCACTCTTTGGAATAATAGTGTTCAACCTGCTATCCGGCACAACAGTATTCAAATTAAATTCTCTATCTTCAGGTTTATCCAGGTAATTTAAAGGCAAATAACTCATTAGCTTTCTCACATTCAAAAGTGTTTCCACTTCATTATCATAAATAAAATGAGCAACACCACTTTTTGAAGCATGAGTTTCAACACCGCCAAGGTCTTCAAAGGAGACATCCTCATGTGTAACTGTTCTTACAACATTTGGGCCAGTCACAAACATATAACTTGTGCTTTTCACCATAAAAATAAAGTCAGTTATAGCAGGTGAGTAGACCGCCCCACCAGCACAGGGCCCCATAATTACCGAAATTTGCGGAATTACACCCGAAGCCAGCGTATTTAGCAAAAAAATATCTGCGTACCCACCTAAACTTTCCACGCCTTCCTGGATTCTTGCACCACCAGAATCGTTTAACCCTATAACAGGTATTCCTACTTTCATTGCCAATTTCATAATTTTCACAATTTTTTCAGCATGCGTCTCCGAAAGTGAACCACCAAAAACAGTAAAATCTTGACTAAATAAAGCGATAGGTCTTCCATCAATTTTTGCAAATCCGGTGACAACACCATCTCCCGGAATTCGCATTTTGTCTATGCCAAAATCATTTGCTCTGTGTTCTACGAATGCGTCAACTTCCTCAAAACTTCCTTCATCAACCAGCAGTTCAATTCTTTCTCTTGCAAAAAGTTTTCCCTTCTTATGCTGTGCTTCTATCTTATCAAGACCTCCGCCAACTTTAGCAGATTCCTTTTTCTTTCTCAGTTCTTCTATTTTGTTTTCTAATGACATTTACATATTCCTATTTCATTACACTTTTCATTAATTCATTTATCATTTACATTAGCAAAGTGAAATGGTTATTCTTCAACTAACTTTTCAAGCTGAAAAACTTAAATCGTGGTTCATTTTTTCAGCTCTAAAAATGTTTATTACATCATCCTTCAAAGCGTGTAGCTTTTCGTGCTTATCAGCTTCATCTTTATCTTTCCAATCTCTATCGACTTCAAATTCATGAAATAAAGTTCCAGGCTTTTTTCTCATAAAGAAAATTTTGTCAGATAATAACAAAGCTTCGGTAATGTTTGTAGTTGACAGGATAAACTTGGTCTCGAATTTCTTTACAACATGCCCCAGCATATCATAAATTTCTTTTCTGGCAATGTGGTCCATCAATTTAAGTGAATCATCTATAATTATCATCTTAGGATTAACAGCTAAAGCTCTCGCTAAGGATACTCTAAATCTAAAGCCATAGCTTAAGCCGTGGGAATGATGATTCTCGTAACCACCCAATCCTACCATCGATATTAGCTCATTAATATCCTTGCTAGATTTGCTATGCGTATTCTTCAATATAAATTCTATATCACCTTTAACGTTAAGCCAAAGAAACGAAGAGGGTTTTTCAGGTATGTAAATAATATTTCCGTCAGGTTGAGAATATTTTTTTTCTTCTAAAATCACTTCGCCTTCAGAAGGTTGTTCCAATGCCGCTATAATTTTCATCAAGGTAGTTTTACCGCTGCCGAATGGTGCTAAAAATGAGATGACTTTTTGTTCTGAATCCTTCGGAATAGAAAAATTAATGTTTTCTAAAACTTTCAGTTTTGAACCAAGATAGCTGTGGTAATATTTTTTTACATTAAAAACTTGTAATAACTTTTCAGAGTTCAACTTCACTCCAATGAATAAATTTCTTTGCAAATAGTGACAAAACCTGAATTATCACAAAAATAATTATACCAACTATAAGTGCGGCTGCAAATGTCGCTGATAAGTCCTTAAATCTTAGAGCATTTCCAAATACAGAGCCCAATCCGGAATTTCCTTTTATTATTTCGAATGCAATTAAAATTGACCAAAAATAAATTTGCTTTTCAAAAATGTAATCTTTCAAATCAGGCAAAATGCATTTCCAAATTATCTTCTTATTAATTAAACTTTCACTTAGCCCAAATGATCTGGCTGAATCGATGTATGGTTTACATTTAGGAAGCGAAAAATTTGATACTTCCTTAGCAAGAGCAAAAAAGATCAATAAGAAAGTGAATACAAACTCAATAAAGGTAGAATCAGGAAACCAGAAAATTAGGAATAGTGCAAGAACTATTCCCGGTACATATTCTGAAAATAAATTCAGAGAGAGTATAAAATCCTTTATAAAACTTTTCTCTTTAATTAAATGATTAGACAAGATTTTGACAGCAAAAAATGCAATAATTAACGATACGTAGATAGCAGCTAATGTAATCAGGAAATTGCTTAAAATATGATATGAGAACCATAGAGCACCGAAAGATTGCCATACTACTCCGGGTTGAGGAAGAATTTTGCCACTAGGAAATACAAATTCAAAAAAGATTATCCAAAGCAGAAAATATATTAGTAAAAATGAAAAGAATTTTCTGAGAGAAGGTTTAAGACTCATAAATGCAGGAACCTATTTTCAGTTTCAAAATCTTATCTATTAAAATATCATATCAATAGTTCTAATTCAAATCAGATCAGTCTCTCACTGGCTTTTTCTTAATTCAAATCTGCTTGCCGTCAGGTAAGTCTTTCAAGAAAGGATTTCTTTTTCTCTCCTCTCCGATTGTACTTTCATCACCATGCCCAGGATAGATTTTAATTTTATCATCCAAAATCATAAGTTTATCTTTAATTGAGTTAAGCAAAACCTTCATGTCACCTCCCCATAAGTCTGTTCTTCCAATACTTTCCTTGAATAGTACATCTCCTGTTAGGCAAAACTTTTCATCTTCAAATAACAAACAATGTTCTCCAGGTGTATGACCTGGCGTATGAAAGACTTTAGGCTGAAATTTACCCAATTGTAATATCGAATTTGCATCTAATGATACATCCGGTTTGGGGACATCTTCAATTTTAATTTGAAATAATTCGGCTTGTGTGTTAGCTTCGTCCAAAAGAAATTGGTCTTTCTTAGGAGATAAAAATATAGAAGTAAATTGTTCTTTTACAAATTTACATCCCAAAATATGGTCAAGATGGCAGTGTGTTAGAACTAAGTATTTGACGATGAAATTATTTTGAATAATATAATCTTTTAATTCTGTTTTCTCATTTTCCGTGTAACAACCCGGGTCAACAATCATTCCTTCTTTTGTTCTTTCATCCCAAATGATATAAGTATTTTCATAGAAAGGGTTAAAAACAAATTTCTTAATAAAAAGCATCACTATTTCGAAAAATTCTTAGTTATTCTTTTGTCCAGTTTAGAAGTGTAATTCCTATAGTTATCTTTTGTTTCTTCTATGGAATCTCCTCCGAATTTCATAAGGAAAAACTTAGCTAAAGACCACGCAGCCATGGACTCAGCAATTACAGCACAAGCAGGAACTGCAACGAAGTCACTTCTTTCTCGTCTGGCATCAACTTTTTTCATCGTTTTCAAATCTACACTTTCGATAGGACTCATAAGAGTTGAAATTGGTTTCATTGCACCACGAATTATAATTGGCAAGCCAGTTGAAATTCCGCCTTCGATTCCTCCCGCTCTATTTGTTTTCCTAGAGAACGATTTTTCCACGTGGTGGTCAAGTCTGATATGAATTATTTCGTCGTGAGATTCAGAACCAAATTTTTCTGCAGCATCAAAACCGGAACCAATTGCAACTGCTTTGACAGCGTTAATTGACATTATTGAATGCGCTAATTCCGCATCTAGTTTTGTGTCATAATGTACAAAACTACCCAGTCCAACCGGAACCCCTGTTACAACCG
>JBJKPP010000276.1:0-16436 GCA_046706145.1 Ignavibacteriaceae bacterium
ACAGAAAAGAAAAAGGCTATTGCAGTACTTCCATTTGACAATATAAGTTCAGACAAAGAAAACGAATACTTTGGTGACGGTTTAACTGAAGAACTTATCGCAAATCTTTCAAGATTAAAGGAAATGAGAGTAATCTCACGAACCACAACAATGCAATACAAAGGAACAAAAAAAGACACAAAAACTATAGGTAAAGAGCTTGGCGCAAGATATATAATGGAAGGAAGCGTTAGAAAGTTTCATGATGATCTTAGGATCACCGCTCAGCTTATTGACGTAGAAGATGACGAACAGCTTTGGGCAGAAACTTACAAAGGAAAACTGGCAGATATTTTCGATATACAGGAAAAAGTATCAAAGCAAATTGTAGATGCACTTATGGTAAGACTCAGCCCAAGTGAAAAAGTTGAACTCACAAAACGTCCCACGTTAAACGCAGAAGCTTTTGATTATAACTTAAGAGCGAAAAATTACTTTTATCGCCAATCAAAAAATAATATACAGTTTGCAATTCAGTTTTTTGAAAAAGCAATTGCTCTCGACCAGCGTTATGCAGAGGCGTATGCTGGAATGGCAGAAGCATATGCCGTTAGGTATGCTTATTTCGAAAGAAAAGACACCTGGCTTGAAAAAGCATTAGAGTTAAGCCTCAAAGCCATTATGTATGACTCTACTCTTTCAGAGGCATATGCAGCTCTTGCACTTTCTTATTATTTTAAAGGAACATTCGATGAATCTTTGGTAGCCGTTCAGAAAGCACTTTCTCTTGACCCAAATAATTTTTTTGCTTATTGGATTTTAGGTAGAATTTATTTCACCACTGACAAAGATAAGGAAGCCATAGAACCACTCAAAAAAGTGATCGAGCTTAATCCAGACTTCTACACAGCTTACGCTGATTTAAGAATGGTTTACGAAAAATTGGGTGATACTAAGAAGCATGACGAGGTTGTTAAAACAACAACTGAATTCTACCATAGATATTTAGAACAAAATCCAGACGATGGAAGGGCGAGAATATTCTATGCTCAGTTACTGATATTTCTTAATAAGCCGGAAGAAGCAAAAAAAGAAACTGCTATGTCATTAGAATTAAGCCCAAATGATAACGTTATGCAATACAATGCCGCTTGTGTCTATTCAAGAATAAATGAAAAAAAACTTGCAATAGATACCCTTAGGAATATTACAGCATCCGGTTTTGAACATTATGATTGGATAAAAAGAGATCCGGACCTGGACAATATCAGAAAAGAACCTGAATACATCGAGTTAATGAAAGATAAATAAAACACCTTCATAACAACCTTATGTTAGGTAAAAATTAATTGAGGACTAACTAATGATTGGTAATACAATTTCGCATTACAAAATCACTGAAAAGATAGGCGGCGGAGGTATGGGCGTAGTTTATAAAGCTCAAGATCTAAAACTGAACCGCTTTGCAGCACTTAAGTTTCTCCCACCTAATTTAGGTGGTGACGAAGAAGAAAAGAAACGTTTTATTCAAGAGGCCCAGGCAACTTCTTCTCTCGAACATAATAATATTTGCACCGTTTATGAAATCGGAGAAACAGAAGAAGGACAAATATTTATAGCCTTAGCATATTATGATGGTGAAACACTTAAAAAGAAAATTCAAAAAGGTTCATTAAAATTAAAAGATGCGATTGCACTAACCATTCAAATAGCCGAAGGATTAGCAAAAGCTCACGAACAAGGAATTGTTCACAGAGACATTAAGCCTGCCAATATAATGATAACAACAGATGGTGTGGTGAAAATTTTAGATTTCGGCCTGGCAAAATTAAAGGGGCACTCAGGGCTAACGATTGCTGGTTCAACCCTTGGAACTATAGCTTACATGTCTCCCGAACAAGCCTCAGGAGCAGTAGTAGATCACAGAACTGATTTATGGTCTCTCGGCGCCGTTATGTATGAAATGCTTACCGGAGAAGTTCCATTTAGAGCGGAGCATGAAAGAGCAATAATCTACATGATTATGAATGAGGAATTAATAGCACCAAGTACTCTCGACTTGAAAATTCCACATCAATTGGACACTATGGTAAAGAAATTAATGGATAAGGATCCCAACAAGCGTTTTCAAAGTGCTGAAGAGCTTATTGACAATTTAAATAAAATAACAGAAGATATTGAAAACTCTGAGAAAACCACCAAGATAAAAACAATAGCAGTTCTCCCGTTCGACAATATCAGTGCAGATAAAGAAAATGATTACTTCAGCGAAGGATTAACAGGTGAATTAATTGCAAACCTTTCAAAGTTAAAGGACATAAAGGTAATCTCCAGGACAACGTCAATGCAGTACAAAGACACGAAGAAAGATATTAAAACTATCGGCAGAGAACTTGGCACCCGCTATATAATTGAGGGTAATGTTAGAAAATTTGGTGATGATTTACGAATTACAGCGCAACTAATTGATGTTGATAGTGACACACAGCTTTGGGCAGAAACTTACAAAGGTAAGTTGGCAGATGTGTTTGATATTCAGGAAAAGGTATCCGGTCAAATTGTTGAAGCGTTAATGGTAAAGCTAAGTCCTACAGAAAAAGTTGTTCTTTCAAAACGCTCTACTGTTAATGCAGAAGCATTTGATTACAATCTTAGAGCAAGAAATTATTTATATCGACAATCCAAAAATAATGTGCAATTTGCTATTCAGTTTTTCGAAAAAGCCATAACCATTGATCCACGCTATGCGGAAGCTTATGCTGGCATGGCTGAGGCGTACGCTGTTAGATATGCTTATTTCGAAAGAAAAGATGTTTGGCTAGATAAAGCTTTGGAGCTAAGTCTTAAAGCTATTATGTATGATTCCACTCTTTCAGAGGCTTATGCAGCACTCGGACTTTCTTATTACTACAAAGGGACATTTAACGAGGCCTTAGGATCGGTTCAAAAAGCGCTGTCATTAGATCCAAATAACTTTTTCGCTTATTGGATATTAGGCCGAATCCATTTCACAACCGACAATGACAAAGAGGCAGTTGAACCACTTGAAAAGGTAACCGAACTAAATCCGGAATTTTATACTGCTTATGTTGATTTAAGAATGGTTTACGAAAAATTGGGAGACACCGAGAACCATAACAAAATCGTTTCATCCACTTTAGATTTTTTTCATCGATACTTAGAACAACACCCTGATGATGGAAGAGCAAGAATATTCTATGCGACGTTACTAGTGGTGGCTGGAAAACCCCAAAAAGCCAAGTCAGAAACTGCCATGGCTCTGGAACTTAGTCCCAACGACAACGTTATGCAATATAACGCCGCCTGTGTATATTCAAGAATAGATGAGAAGAAACTCGCAATAGAAACTCTTCGGAACATTATTGCATCAGGTTTTGAACATTATGATTGGATAAAAAGAGACCCTGATTTAAAGAACATTCGCACGGAACCGGAATATATAGAACTTATGAAGGATAAATAATATTATGATACGATGTGATTTAAAAAGCATGGTTGAGCAAAGTGATGCTTTATCCCAAATAAAGAAAAATGATTTACACCCTGGAGATTTGCTTATTCTGAAAACACTCAATTCGGTTTATTCTATTACTGTAGAAAACGATGGGAAATATACTGTTTCCGGAGGGTGGTTTGACAGAAAAAAGATGTCTCCCGTGAAAACTACGATTTCGGGATGTACCTGGGGCGGCAGTGTAATAAAGACTGATACAGTTGCAGCGTGCGGGCTACATTTGGAATTCGGAAATAGATTGATAACCAGCAAAATAAATAAGATATTCGTCTTCCCGCAAAATTTAAGAAACTAAAGTTCTATTCTAATAAAGTATTCTAATGAACTTACATAATTAAGTAAGAATAATATCTTTAAAGGATAAAATATGATTGGGCAAACATTTTCACATTATAAAATTTTGGAAAAACTTGGCGAAGGCGGAATGGGCATTGTTTATAAAGCTGAGGACACAAATCTCAAGAGAAACGTAGCAATAAAATTTCTCCCCCGTCAAATTGCTTCACAGAAAGAGGAAAAGGAACGTTTTAAAGTCGAGGCCCGCGCGGCCGCTTCCTTGAACCATCCTAACATCGCCACAATACACTCGATAGAAGAAGTAAACAGTGAAACTTTTATAGTTATGGAATATATAGAAGGCGTAGAACTAAAAGACAAAATTGCCGCAGGTCCCATAAAATTAAATGAAGCACTGGACATAGTGAGAAAAATATCGGATGGACTTGGTGCAGCTCATTTAAAAGGTATAATACACCGCGACATTAAGAGCAGCAATATAATGATAACTTCCGATGGTAAAATAAAAATAATGGATTTTGGTCTTGCCAAAGTTAAAGGCAGCGGATTAACTACTAAAATCGGGACAACAATGGGCACAGCGGCTTACATGTCTCCGGAACAAGCAAGCGCTGAAAAAGTTGATCAACGAACAGATATTTGGTCTGTTGGGGTGATCTTCTACGAATTACTTACCGGTGAATTACCGTTCAAAGCAGATTATGATGCAGCCTGGACTTATGTCATTTTAAACAAAGACCCCCTGAGACCAAGCGAATTAGACCGGAAAATTCCAGCCACTGTTGACTCTGTTGTGTTAAGAATGCTTGAAAAAGACCGTGAAAAAAGATATAGCAACACTCAAGAACTTATTAGAGACCTGGAGAAAATACAAGCCGAAATAACTAATACAGAACTGGAAACCAAAGTAAAAGCAATTGCAGTTCTCCCCTTCAATAACATTAGCGCTGAAAAGGAAAGCGACTATTTCAGCGATGGACTAACCGAAGAGCTTATAATGAATCTTTCAAGGCTTAAAGATATGAGAGTAGTTTCGAGAACAACTTCTATGCAATACAAAGGAACAAATAAAGGAATAAAAGATATAGGAAGAGATCTTGGCGTAAGGTATATAATCGAAGGTAGCGTGAGAAAATTTCAGGATAATTTGCGAATAACCGCACAATTAATTGATGTTGAAAAAGATGCACAACTCTGGGCAGAAACTTATAAAGGGAATCTTGCTGATGTGTTTGATATTCAGGAAAAAGTATCAAAACAAATAGTGGATGCCTTAACATTGAAACTAACCCCAATGGAAAAGGTTGTGCTTGAGAAAAGGGCCACTTTAAATTCTGAAGCTTTTGATTGTTACCTAAGGGCAAGAGATTTTCTAAATAAAAGGACAAAGAACTCAATAAATTTTGCGATTCAACAATTTCAGAAAGCCATAGAGTTCGATCCAAGATATGCAGGTGCTTATGCAGGACTTGGAGAAGCCTATGCAACTCTTTATCAATATTTTGAAAGCAGAGTCCAATGGCTGGACAAGGCAATTGAATCGAGCCTGAAAGCTATAACTTACGATTACAACCTTTCTGATGCCTATTCTTCTCTTGCACTTGCTTACTTTTACAAAAAATCAAATGACGAAGCATTTGAGGCAGGTAAAAGAGCCATAGAGCTTGATCCGCATAATTTTAACGGTTATTGGATTCTAGGAAGAATTTATCACAGTACAGACAGAGACAAGGAAGCAATTGATCTGCTTAAAAAGGTGATCGAACTAAATCCAGAGTTTTTCTCGGCTTATAAAGACCTTAAAATTGTCTATGATAGAACGGGACAGAAAGAGAAAAGTAAGGAAATTCTTGTAGAATCATTGGATGTTTATCCAAAATATTTTATGCAGCATCCTGATGATGCGAGGGCACATCTTTATTATGCTACAACCCTAGCAGAAGCAAACAAGATTGAAGAAGCAAAAGCAGAAGCTGCAAAGGCTGTAGAATTAAACCCCACAGATCCGCTAATGCAATATAATGTCGCCTGCTTTTATGCAGTAATAGGAGAAAAGAAAACCGCAATTCAGACTTTGAAAAGTGCTTTTTCTGCAGGTTATCAGGATTACGAGTGGACAAAACGTGACAGTGACCTGGACAGTATTCGCCAAGAGCCTGAATACATCGAATTTATGAAAGGAAAATAGAAAAATGATAGGAACTACTATCTCTCACTACAAGATATTAGAAAAGCTTGGCGAAGGTGGAATGGGCGTAGTTTACAAAGCTCAGGATTTAAAACTAGATAGAATTGTTGCAATAAAATTTCTCCCTTCTCATCTCGCCTCATCAGAAGAAAACAAAGCAAGGTTTGTTAGAGAAGCAAAATCCGCGGCAGCTTTAAATCATCCCAATATTCTAAGCATTTACGAAATAGATGAAGAAAAAGATGCATCCTTCCTTGTAATGGAATATGTTGACGGGCAAACACTTAAATCTTATATAACAAACCTAACAAAAGGAACTGGAGTCGAAGTAAACCAGGCTATAGATTGGATTGAACAGCTTGCTGAAGGATTAAAATGTGCTCATGACATGAACATAATTCATAGAGACATAAAGACCGAAAATATTATGATTACAAAAGATAACAGACTAAAAATAATGGATTTCGGTTTAGCCAAATTGAAGAACAATCTTGGAATCACAAAAACAAGAACATCTGTGGGCACTTTGTCATATATGTCCCCCGAACAAACTCAGGGAATTTCTGTAGATCAAAGAAGCGATATATGGTCATTAGGAGTAGTCTTTTACGAGATTTTAACCGGTGAGCTCCCCTTTAAATCCGAACATGAAGCAGGAATGATTTACTCTATTCTGAATGAGGAGCCATTGATGCCAAATTTGTTGAATAAAAAAATTCCTCATCAACTTGACGCAGTTGTGAAGAAAATGTTGGATAAAGATCTCGATAAAAGATTCCAGAACGCAGGCGAATTAATTAATAGCTTATCTCTCATTAAACAAGATATCCAGAACGCATCTACAACAACAAAAACTAAAGCGATCGTTGTGTTGCCATTCGACAATATAAGTCCCGACCCCGACAGTGATTACTTCGCAGACGGATTAACTGAAGAACTAATTTCAAATCTTTCAAGGCTTAAGGATATCCGGCTGGTTCCGAGAACTACTTCAATGAGATACAAAGGCACTAACAAAGATATTAAGACAATCGGACGCGAACTGGGAACAAGATACATCTTAGCTGGAAGCGTAAGAAAATTTCAAGAGAATCTTAGGATCAGTGTTGAACTAATTGATGTTGATAACGATGCGCAGCTTTGGGCAGAAACTTACAAAGGCAAATTAGCGGATGTTTTCGATATTCAAGAACAGGTATCAAAACAAATTGTAGATATGTTGATGGTAAAATTAACTCCCTCCGAAAAAATAGTTCTCACAAAACGATCAACAACAAATCCCGAAGCATTTGATCTTTACCTTAGAGCAAGAGATTTTCTATACAGAAGGACAAAGAAAAGTATGTCGTTCGCAGTTCAATTATTTTTGAAAGCAATAGAATTGGACACAAGGTATGCCGCTGCTTATGCAGGCCTGGGAGAAGCATATTCTTCACTGTACTTAGATGCGGAAAGAAATGCGACATGGTTAGATAAAGCTATAGAATCAAGCTTAAAAGCATTAATGTATGATTCTTCATTGTCGGAAGCATATGCTGCACTCGGCCTTGCCTATTACAACAAAAGGTCCTTTGACGAAGCAGTAACAGCAAGTCAAAAAGCAATTGAACTCGATCCGAATAACTTTCTCGGTTATTGGATACTCGGTAGAATATACCATGCCACAGACCAGGATAACGAGGCAGTCAAACTGTTTAAAAAAGTCGTAGAATTAAATTCAGATTTTTATTCTGTATATGGAGATTTGGAAATAGTTTATGCAAGGCTAGGCGAAAAGGACAAATATGACGAAACTTTGCACAAAGCATTGGAAGTATATGAAAAGTATCTATCACAGCATCCAGATGATTCCAGGGGGCATATGTATTTTGCGGTTGATTTAGCTCAAGTCGGGAAAAAGGAGGAGGCTAAAGCGGAAGCTGCAAAAGCCCTGGATTTAAGCCCCGATGATCCATTAATGCTCTACAATGCTTGCTGTTTCTATGCACAGTTAGGAGAAAAGAAGATGGCAATAGATGCACTCAGAAGCGCTCTTTCCGTTGGTTATGCAAACTTTGAATGGCTAAGACGTGATACAGATTTGGACCCCATAAGAAATGAGCAGGAATTTATAGAATTAATAAAGGGTAAATATTAAAAATTTCACAAGAGAACATTATGGCGAATTTAATCGGAACTACTGTCTCTCATTACCAAATTATGGAATTAATTGGTAAGGGAGGGATGGGTGAAGTTTATAAAGCAAAGGACTTAAAGCTTGACAGATTTGTTGCTATCAAATTCTTATCGGCTAATCTTGGTTCTTCCGAGGAAAACAAGAAGCGATTTGTCAGAGAAGCTAAATCAGCAGCTATTCTTAATCATCCAAACATACTCTCAATTTATGAAATAGACGAAAAGGAAAGCTCGCTTTTCCTGGTAATGGAATTTGTTGACGGACAAACCCTAAAGTCTTACATTGCATCGCTTACATCCGGAACCGGAGTGCCTGCTATGAAAGCAATTGATTGGATAAATCAATTATGCCAAGGCTTAAAAGCTGCACATGATAAGAATGTAATTCATAGAGATATTAAGACAGAAAACATAATGATAAATAAGGACGGCAGGTTAAAGATAATGGATTTCGGTTTGGCCAAATTAAAGTCAGGAATAGGATTAACAAAAACCGGCTCTTCTTTAGGAACATTATCATATATGTCGCCCGAGCAAGTTCAGGGAATTCAGGCTGACCATAGGAGCGACATTTGGTCACTTGGGGTTGTGTTTTATGAAATACTCACCGGAGAACTTCCGTTTAAAGCTGAACATGAAGCAGCTATGCTTTACTTAATTGTAAATGAAGTACCTCCGCTACCAACAACATTGAATAGAAAAATTCCACACCAGCTGGATTCATTAGTACAAAAAATGATGGAAAAGGATAGAGAAAAAAGATACCAAAACGTGGATGAAGTAATACAAACATTACAAGTTACCAAGCAAGAAATTGAGAATGTCCAAACTACTTCTGTAAAAAAGGCAATTGCAGTTTTGCCTTTTGATAATATTGGTTCCGATAAAGAAAATGAATATTTCGGTGATGGATTAACAGAGGAATTAATTGTGAATTTATCCCGTTTAGAAGGGATGGAAGTAGTCTCAAGGACTAGTTCGATGCAGTACAAGGGTGTAAAAAAAGATATAAAAACAATCGGTCGTGAACTGAATGTAAGGTACATCCTGGAAGGAAGTGTAAGAAAATTTCAAGATAACCTCAGAATTACGGTCCAATTAATAGATGTTGAAAGTGACAGACAGTTATGGGCCGAATCTTATAAAGGTAAGCTTGAGGATGTTTTTGATATTCAGGAGCAGGTATCAAAACAAATAGTTGAGGCGTTAATGTTAAAGCTGTCTCCAAAAGAAAAAGTTGTCTTAACCAAGCGACCCACACTTAATGCGGACGCTTTTGATTGTTACCTAAGGGCAAGGGATCATCTTTATAGAAGAACTAAAAAAAATGTCGAATTTGCTATTCAACTTTTTCAAAAGACAATAGAACTTGATCCCCGTTATGCTTCTGCGTATGCGGGTCTCGGCGAGGCTTATGCAAATCTTTACCAGGATTATGATACTAAGGAAATCTGGCTTGACAAAGCAATTGAATCCGCCTTTAAGGCTTTAATGTACGATCCAACATTATCCGAAGCATATGTAGCCCTTGGATTAGCATATTTCAGTAAAAGATCCATTGAAGAAGCGCTTGAATCAACCAGGAAGGCTATTGAGCTTGATCCTTCCAACTATATTGCACATTGGATTCTGGGCAGAATTTATCATAGTACTGATCGTGATGCTGAAGCAGTAATTTTGCTTGAAAAAGCGATTGAACTTAATCCCGATTTTTATACAGCATATACTGATCTAAAGATGGTCTATGCCCGTCTTGGGAAGGATGAAGAAAACAAGGAGATATTAGATAAACTACTGGATCTGGTTCCAAAATATCTATCCAAACATCCGGATGATTCACGCTCTCGAGTTTACTATGCAACGGACCTGGCACAAGTTGGAAGATATGATGAAGCAAAAGTTGAAGCGGCAAAAGCGCTGGAACTCAGTCCTGGTGATCCTTTAATGCTTTACAATGCCGCCTGCTGTTATGCAAGAATGAATGAAAATAAACTTGCTGTAGATGCTTTAAGAAAATCAATGGCCGCCGGGCTTGAAGATATTGAATGGACAAAAAGAGATCCTGATCTTGAAGGCCTTCATAATGAGCCGGAATATATTGAATTGATGAAGGGCAAATGAGATTATGATTGGTTCAACGATTCTTCACTATAAAATAATTGAAAAGCTTGGCGAAGGCGGCATGGGTGTAGTTTATAAAGCCCATGACACTTTACTTGATCGTAAAGTAGCATTGAAATTCTTACCTTCACAAATGACAAATGATCCAAATGAACGGCAGCGTTTTTATCACGAAGCCCGTGCCGCTGCTTCTCTTATGCATCAAAATGTTGCTGTCATTTATGAGATCGGTGAGTACGACGGTACAGATGAAGAAAAGAAAGTGTTCCTTGCCATAGAATATGTTGAAGGGAAAACGCTAAAAAGGATCATCGAAGAAGAAAGCGTTTCACTGTCTGTAAAGCGAGTTCTGGATATTGCAATCCAGGTGTGTGAAGGATTGGCCGCTGCTCATGATAAAGGGATTGTTCACAGGGACATTAAGTCTGAAAATATAATGCTTACTCCGAAGGGCCAGGTTAAGATAACGGATTTTGGGCTGGCGAAGATAGCTGGAGCATCAAAGCTTACACAAACAGGTACTACTCTCGGCACGGCAGCTTATATGTCGCCGGAGCAGGCAACGGGAGGAGAAGTAGACAGGCGCTCGGATATTTTTTCTTTGGGAATTGTCCTTTACGAACTTCTTACTGCTCACCTTCCTTTCCGGGGAGAATATCAGACAGCATTGATTTACTCTCTTATAAATGAAGACCCGCAGCCAGTCGCCCGATATAATGATAAAGTGTCGTCAGATCTGCAGCAGATTGTTTCCAAGTCCCTTGCAAAAGACAAAGAAGAAAGATATCAGCATGTCGACGACATGCTTGCTGATCTCAAAAAAGAAAGAAAAAACATAGAGTATGCAGAATCCGGATATTTGAAATCAACTATTCCTCCGGGAGGACATCAGAAATCGGAGGTCTCGAAAAGTCAAGAGTCAGCTAAAAAACCAATATGGAAAATCGCGGTAGCTTTAACGGTTCTAACTTTGCTTGTAATCTTCTTCTATTTCCATAATCCATTTAAGCCCGTACAAAGTTCTGAAATAACACCGGGGAAATATGTCGCCGTTATGTACTTCGACAACATTACCGACCCTGAGGACAAGGATCATACAGGAGGAATGTTAACAAATTTATTAACTACGTCCCTATCGGAAGTAAATGGACTTGAAGTAATGAGCAGGGAAAGGCTACTTGATATTCAAAAAGATATGGGAAACGCGGACACGAAAACTCTTTCACCTTCACTTGCAGAAGAAATTGCTAAGAAGGCCGGAGTCACTACGATGCTGACAGGAAGCGTGCTTGAAGAAAAGCCGGAGCTGGCTGTATCAACAAGCCTTATTGATGTACAAACCGGGAGAATTATAAGTTCGCATCAATTAAAAAACTTCAGTTCCGACCAAATCTTTAAACTAGTGGATAGTCTTTCAGTTCTGCTTAGAAATAATCTTGAGCCGGCATCCAGCTCAACCAGAGAACTTACTTCAGTTTCGGAAGTAACAACGAACTCGACTGAAGCTTATCGTGCATATGTAGAAGGTCTTGACCTATTATACAATAAAAGCTACTATAAAGAATCAATTGCCGCATTCCAGAAGGCAATTGAGCTCGACCAAAATTTTGCAATGGCATATTACCAGCTCTACGAGTCATATCTGAGCACGGGTGAGCCGATGGCTGCTAAAAAATCATTTGAAAAAGCTGCTTCACTTACTAACAGAGTTACCGAACGTGAAAAGCTTGAGATCGTTTCATCCGAGCGAGCTCGAAGCGGAGATATATATGGAAGCACTAAAATTCTCAAACAACTTGTTGAAAGATATCCGCATGAAATTGATCCTCATTGGCATTTGGCGTTGGACTATCTTGTTGATTTTTTAGATGCTGATAAAGCCGTTGAAGTTCTTAATCAAGGACTGAGAACTGACCCTTCTGCTCAGATCTTATACAATTGGCTTTCTCTTTGTACTGCTACTCAAGGTAATGAAAGAGAAGCCATTGAAGCAGCAAATAAATTAATTAATCTGGCGCCTGCAGAGCCGAACGGCTACGATTGTAAAGGAATAGTGTATGACTACTTTGAAAAATACGATACAGCAAAAGTTTGTTATGAAAAGGCAGTTCAGCTAAAGGGAGATTTCGTTTCGATGTATAAGCTGGGATATTACGAACTTTTGAGACAAAACTTTAATGAAGCGCAACGATACTTTAACGCATCAAATTTACGGCTGCCGGTTATAGATATTTACAAGGGACATTTCGAGAATGCCGAGAAAGTGCTCTCAAGTCTTGAGGACGAAGAAGCCGGTCAAATTTACGGAGGAACAAGGCTAATGAATCTTTTTGGTCTTTATTACGAAGGAGGAAATTTTTCAGAAATGCTGACAATTGCTAAACATTTACTAGTTGGGCTTCATAAAAATCCGGGTGATAAGATTTACGGAAGGGATTATCTTGCATGGGCTCTTGCCAAAAATGGAGATTTTAACGCGGCTGATAAGCTAATAAACTCAATTCAAAGTGATGTTAAAGATGAAACTCCTCTCCTCCATTTCATGGCGAATTATGCTTCCGGACTTGTCTTTTTTGAAGAGGGTAAAGTCGAACAAGCATGCGATAAGTTCACAGATGCTTTCAGCAAAATGCCCCCGAATCACGAACCAAACATATTTTATGGTATTTCTTTACTAAAGACCGGAATGACTTCAGACGCAATAAAAGAATTCAGATTGTTATTATATTGGCCTGCTAACGGTGAGATGTATTTTTTTAATACTCTTCCCGGTTCAGAAACCGAATGGCCAATTCCTGCAGTCAGAGCTCACTACTGGTTAGGGGTTGCCTATGAAAAACAAGGAAGAATGGACGATGCGCTTAAAGAGTACAAGAAGTTTTTAGAGATATGGAAAGGCGCAGACTTTGTGTCGGCGGAAATTAAAGATGCGAAGAAAAGGGTTGCAAAATTAGAGGGACTGAGAAGAGGATGATAGGTTTTACAATTTTTCACTGTAGAATATTAGGAAATCCAGGCGAACCTGTCTGCCGGAAGGCAGGGGCGGATTTGCACTCTGCGAGCCCCAATATGCTATTGTAAGAAAGATATGATAGGACAAACATTTTTACATTATAGAATTCTTGAAAAATTAGGTGAAGGCGGGATGGGTGTAGTATATCTTGCTGAGGATACAAAACTAAAAAGACAAGTTGCAATAAAGTTTTTACCGCATCATGTTTCAGCAAATGAAGAAGAAAGAAAACGTTTTGAAATTGAAGCACAAGCTGCAGCAGCATTAAACCATCCAAACATAGCTACGATTTATGCAATTGAAGAATCCGATGGAGATGCATTTATTGTAATGGAGTTTATTGATGGAATTGAATTAAAGGATAAAATTAAATCAGGTCCGGTTCCCATTAAAGAAGCTATTAATATAGCAATACAAATTACAGAAGGTTTAGGAGCTGCACATAAAAAAGGGATTATACACAGAGACATCAAATCTCAAAACATAATGATAACCGATGATGGTAAAGTAAAGATAATGGACTTTGGGCTGGCTAAAATAAGCGGAGGGTCACAGGTTACTAAAATTGGAACTACTGTTGGAACTATAGCTTATATGTCGCCTGAACAAGCAAGGGGTAAGGAAGTTGATCATCGTACAGATATATGGTCATTCGGTGTTGTATTATATGAAATGCTAACCGGGCAACTACCTTTTAATGGAGAATATGAACAGGCAATAATCTATTCAATTCTAAATGAAGAGGTTAAAACATACAGCGATAATCCCCCTTCACCAATTCAGAAAATTATAAATGATTCATTGAAAAAAGACCCGGGAAAAAGGTATTTGCAAGTGAGTGATATTATAAAAGATCTACGATTAATCGAAAACAAAATAGCAAGTGAAGATCAAAAAAAATCAACATCAGAGGAAGAAATTAAAAAGTTAGCAGTTCTTCCTTTTATAAATATCCGTAACGATGAGGAATCAAATTATTTGGGTTTTGCCATTGCGGATAGAATTATTGGTGCCTTAGCTTACAATAAAAATATTTTAGTTCGCCCCTCAAGTGCTATTCGAAGTTATCAAAACCAAAATATAGACATAAAATTGTCTGCAAATCAGTTAAATGTTGACTATGTGTTAACCGGGAATTTTTTAAAAGAAATGAACGAAATTCGTTTAGATTTAGAATTGATAGATATTAATTCTGATAAAATGTTGTGGCGCGAAGATTTCGAGATAGCGTTTGAAAATGTGTTTAAACTTCAGGATGTAATTTCAAAAAAAGTAATTGCTGATTTTAATTTAAAGTTCACACAGGAAGAAAATCGGCAATTAAGAACCGATGTTCCTAAAAATCCATTAGCTTATGAATATTATCTTAAGTCTATTTCCTATACTCTTACAAATGAAGATGGTCATATTGCTGTCTCAATGGTTAAGAAGTCATTAGAATTGGATCCAACATTTGCCCCAGCTTATTCTGAACTTGGGTTTCGTTATGGCCTGCTTGCTGGATACGATATTAATGAGCGAAAAAGAGTTAAAGATTCTGAGGAAAATTACAAGAAAGCATTATCGATTAATGAGGGATTGTTAAGTGCACTACTTGGATTAGCTGGGATTTATACGGAACAGGGAAAGTCTTTAGAAGCAATAGAATTAATAAAGAAAGCTTTAAAGATTAATCCCAATAATGCAGAAGCTCATTTTTGGCTCGGTTATATTTTCAGATATACAGGATTTCTTGACAATGCTATAGACGAAATGGAAACAGCAGTTAGGCTTGATAGATTTAATCCAAGGTTTCGCTCAATTATTATTACTTACTCTTATCTTCAACGATATGAGGATGCCCTTAAGTATCTGAATTCCAGTAAAGAAACTCTTATGCACATTTCCTGGCATGGTATAGTGTTCCTTCATTTGAAAAAATACGACGCGGCTAAAGGTTATTTTAAAAAAGCGGTTTCAATTGAACCCGAAGGAATTTTTGGTATTTGGTCAAATTCAATGCTTTGTTTCATAACAAAGGAAACCGAAAAAGGATTGAAAGCATTAAAGGCTTTGGAAGGCTCCGAAACGCATGATGCCGAACAACTTTATCTCTTTGCTAATGTATATGGTCTTTATGGGGAAAAGAAAGATTGTATTAGATTGTTGGATAAATGTATTGAGGAGGGGTTTTTTAATTACCAGGTTATATCAACAGATCCATTCCTTGATCCGGTAAGAGATGATCCAGATTTTCAGAAAATTTTGAGTAAAGCAAAAAGCAAACACGAAAATTTTAAAAACATGTTGATCAAAAATTCCTTAATATAATGATGATATTCGTTTTTAAAATACACCACAGTATAATTTAGAAGAGAGTTAGTAAATAAATATGATTGGGGAAACAATACTACACTACAAAATTCTTGAAAAACTCGGTGAAGGAGGAATGGGTGTAGTTTATCTAGCTGAAGATCTAAACCTTGAACGCAAAGTCGCAATTAAATTCCTACCCAGACAAATTGCTGTTAACTCTGAAGAACGTGAAAGATTTAAAATAGAAGCAAAAGCCACTGCCTCCCTGAATCATCCTAATATTGCAACAATATATTCCATTGAAGAATCTGATAATGAAATGTTTATTGTAATGGAATATATAGAAGGAAAAGAATTAAAATCACTTGTAGAGATGCATGACCATGCGTCTCTACCAATAAAAGATGTTATTAATTATGCAATCCAAATTGCCGAAGGATTGGAAGCCGCTCATAAAAAAGGAATCATTCATCGAGACATTAAGTCCTCTAATATAATGATTACCAATGACGGTAAGGTTAAGATAATGGATTTTGGTCTGGCAAAGGTAAAGGGCGGTGCACAGCTTACGCAAATGGGCTCAACTGTTGGAACAATTGCTTATATGTCACCTGAACAGGCTAGAGGTAAAGAAGTTGATCGTAGAACTGATATTTGGTCATTTGGTGTAGTACTATATGAAATGATCACAGGGCAAATGCCATTCCGGGGTGATTATGATCAGGCAATAATATACTCAATAATGAACGAAGAACCGCAGCCATTAGGAGAGATAAATAAAGAGCTACAGCATATAATAGACAAATCACTAAATAAGGAACAGAATGAGAGAT
>JBJKPP010000277.1:0-3577 GCA_046706145.1 Ignavibacteriaceae bacterium
AAATCAGGATTTAAAAAACTTAGAACCGAAGTAATAGATTTGCCCACACCTGAAAAAAATAAGATCGTCAGTACAGTTATAATTCCGATAATATATAAGAAGAATTTGCTGTTCTCACTCAGCCAGCCTGAAAATCCACCTTTCTTAATTGGAAATTTTTCCAGAATCTTCGCTGACGTTAGTCCTGCTACCGTAGCACAAAATGATGCAAACAGTGAGGTACCGATAATAATTGCAGGTTGAGAACTTCCTGCAGCGGCACGAACAGCTATTGCAGTAGCCGGAATCAAGGTCATTCCTGCTGTATTAATTGCAAGAAAAGTCACCATTGCATTTGTGGCTGTTCCCTTTTCCGGATTAAGTTTATCCAATTCCTCCATAGCTTTAAGTCCGAAAGGAGTCGCAGCATTTCCGAGTCCGAGGATATTGGCTGAAATATTCATTATCATCGAACCCATTGCGGGGTGGTCAGTTGGAACATCAGGGAATAGCTTTTTGGTAGCAGGTCTCAGCCAATTAGCAATAATTGTGATAAGTCCCGCCTCTTCTGCAACCTTCATAACACCGAGCCACAAAGCCATAATTCCAATAAGACCCAAAGAAATATTCACAGCAGTAGAAGCATAATCCAAAACTGCATTTGTAATATCTTTTAATTTTGCGAATGAAATTTCCTCAAATGTAATTTGTGCTAACGCAGTTGAATCTGACATGAATTTATCAAACTTGACAATCCCGGTAAGATCGTTGTCCTTACCGGAAACTTTAGCCATATCCTGCCAGATCTTAGGACTATTATCATTAACTAAAAAATAGAGGGAACTTGTTTTTGCCTTCTTATTATATGTAATCGTCCCATGAATGATTTGATTCTGATCTGTTTTTTCTCCATAAAAGGAATCAAAAGCCTGTTTCGTTACAATAATTGTAGCATTGTAGGTTTTGTTTGACGAACTATCAAAGGGTACGGATAATTCTATCTCTGATTTTAGAGGTAGGTCATTACGATATTTATTATCACTCTTGTTTATAAGATCGGTAGTAACCGCCGCACCAATTCCTAAAATAATTAAAGCAAGCCAGACATAATTCAGCATTTGTTACCTTTGCAGAAATTTTTTAGGGCGAAAGTTTTTTGGATTAGAATCAGATGTACCTATAATAATTGTATTTATTAGAAGTAGTTATTCTTCCTGTTCGATGGACAGAAACTCTTCCGAATCTATAAAAAGTGCTTTTAAAACGGAAATGTCTCCTTGAAACAAATCGTCGGTTTTAGAATATTTTTTGACATATTCATCACGCACTTCGGTCATAGTTCTATTGTCATCTACCTTTTTGACTGAACCTGAAATTGAAGTTGAGGTCAAATACTCCTTGCTGCTTCCACTCCTGTTTTGCAAAACAATAAAACTCCCATTGTTTTCCAGGTTGACATCTCTATAAATTTCATTTTCCTCATCAAAAAAGACATATATATTCTTGTGCAGATAAACGAAAGTAGTTGCCAACTGTATAACTTTGTCCCCTTTTAGAGTTACTGCTAAAACTCCAACCTTTGTGTTGAACAGTTCTTTTTCTATCTGGGCTAGGTCCCTAATATGAGTTATCTTTCTTTTCATACGTTGATTATTGTTTTATACATTTTCCTTCCATTGCAAAGATACACTCGCCGCAATGGTTAAGATTCTTTTGAAAATTACCTTTCCTTATTTCATAAATAATACGTTTTACATTATCACCAAATTGAATTGCGCTCCTCCTATCTAACTTGCTCACGACCCTCTTTTCCGGATGATGAATGAAAATCAACCGCAAATCAAATTTTTCGATATCCGGAAATAATCGACTTAAAATATAAGAATAAAATTTCAATTGTGGTAAATAGGATTCCGTCCTTTTTTCAATTTCAAATTCTTCAATTTTATCGGTTTTATAATCAACAATTTGTATCCCATCCTTATGAAAAACCACTTTATCTATAATTCCATAAAGGAAATAATCGTTTTCTTTAACATAAATTTCAAACTCGTTTTTGTATTCTTCCGTTTGAATTAACTCTTTATAGGTTCCAGTAGAATAAAAACTCTTTATTTCTTCAATAATTTCATCTTTCAAGGTCTTTGAAAATCCAACATCCTCAAAATTTCTTTCGTTTTCCAAGTTCAAATTGGTATCAATAAAATTTTCCAGATTGTCAATTGAAATTTCATACTGAAGAATTTTATGTATCATTCTTCCTTTTATAGCAGAATAGTTTGTACCCATTTCAAGTTGGCCATAATCTATTTCGCCTAACCGGTCTTCTTTAGAAGTATATTCGAAATCTTTCTTCGATTTATTTTGTTTTTCTATATAATTTTTATTTTGGCCCAATATTTTCGAAAATCCGAGATCATAAACCAAATGATATTTCAACGGACATTGGGAAAAAAGAGCAACTTTTGAAGCTGAAACTACTTCTTCTTTAATATTATCTTCCAGCTTACCAATTGAGATTTCATGTTCAGTACCGCTAACTTCGACAGATTTTCCATTTAATTTATCTTCTTTTAATTCTCTAATTATCGGGATTTCGAATTCTATCTCTTTATTAAAACTCTCATACCTTTCAGTACCTTTCTTAATAAATGTTAGAGGGCCTTCTATTTTTATTTGTGTTTCAGTAAAATCACAATTAAGCGCACCTGCTAAAAGTCCAACAAAAGAATTCGAGTTTGATGATATATTGCTTCCGGAGGTCGAAATAAAAATATAATCTTGTGCTCGTGTGGCAGCCACGTAGAAAAGCCTTTTAAATTCTGCAAATGTTTTTCTCTTATATACATAATCGTATAGACCAACTATCGGAGCAGAATAATAATCGGAGAAATAATCATTATTTATTGGAACTTTAGTTAAGATTCCAAACTTCTTATCTACATAAATAGATTTTTTCTTCACAGATGTTAAATCAAGTTTTTCATCACCTTTATAAATGAAGACTGCTTTGAATTCCAAACCTTTTGACTGGTGAATTGTCATTAAAGTAACTGAATTAGTCTCATCCGAAATTGCGGCCTGCGATTCGTCTTCCATTTTATTTATAGAAGTTTTCAGAAAATCGACATAATCATATAAATTCTTAAACTTTTCGCTGCCGAATTTCACTGTTAATGATAATAATTTACTTATGTTGGCAATTTCCTGGTCTCCATTAGGTTTCGAAGATAAAACCGAGAGAAAATCAGATTCGTTCAATAATTTTCTTAAAATTTCTGATGGAGTAGAATTTTTTGTCAATCTAATATTATAAGAAAGAGTTTCTATCATCCTCTCATATTTCGAATTTTTGGATGAAAAAGTCTTGAGCTTTTCCCAAAAGCTTTCTTTAGTAGTAAGTGAAATCTCAAAAATTTCTGAATCAGAAAGATTAAAAAATGGAGACCTTAAGATTCCTACCAGTGCCGAACTATTATTATTGTCTATAAGAAAAGAAAAATAATTGAAGATATCATAAATGCATTGTCTCTGGTAGAATCCCTTTCCACCAAGAATTGAATATGAAATCCCTGCTTTCAAAAATTCTTTATCAAGT
>JBJKPP010000278.1:0-5135 GCA_046706145.1 Ignavibacteriaceae bacterium
GCAATTCTAAGACTTAATCTCTGATGTCTAATAAAGTATAAATATATAACAAGTCCAATGCTTGCAACTAGTGAAAATAATGAAATATAAAGTTTATAATTCACACCCGGGTCAAATCCAAACGCCATTCCCGGGTTTTCAATAAATGTAATTCGAAAGAAATTCCCTATTACTTTTATTCTCTGACCTTCATACATTCCGGCCCAGTAAATATGTAAAAAGGGTATTGAAAATCCTTTAACAATGAATTTCGATATCTGGTCAGCACAAACAATGCTTACCGAAAGATATAATACTCTCACTTTATTCCTTAATATCCGTCGAAGCCGGGTCAGGCTCAGACTGATAATTCTCTATAATTTCTTTCTTTTTCACAATTAAACCACCTTTACGAAAGTTAATCAATAACATTATTACTCCAACTGTAACGGCTAAATCTGCAAAATTGAAAATATAGTTATGAATTATATTTCTGTGAAATAAAATACTTAAGACTCTTAAATCAATAAAATCAACAACTTTTCCGTCCAATAAGGGTGCATATCCAAACAAAACACCGTAAAAAACTCTGTCAAGCAGGTTTCCAATTGCTCCTCCAAGAAGGATTGCAATGGAGAGCCTTAAATTATAATTCTTATCCTTAACTAAAAAGAACAATATAAAAATCGCAATCGTAGTAGCGATAGTAAGCATTAGAAAGAAAAATCTCAAATTCTCCCCAGGGACTATTCCAAATACAATCCCGGGATTTTCAATATGCGTTAAGTACAAAACATTTTTAAACAACGGGATTCTCTCTCCATAGTTAATACCCTTAAAACTTATATCCAAAAAATTTAAGGAGAATCCTTTTACGAAAAGTTTAGAGAGCTGGTCAACTATAACTATGGAAAGCGAAACAAAAAATAATCTCAAATGACAATTCTATTATTTTATGACCAAACCTGCCTGTCGCCTGTTTTTCCGGTAGGCAAAGTAGACAAGTTTTGCCTGTGGATGTGCAGGTCTAAAGAAATCAATTTTAACAATTTCAGTTCGAATTTAAATTTTTATATAAAATTAATCTCATCTAATTAACTCATGTTACATACTTGTCATGCTGAACTTGATTCAGCATCTCCCAAAACTCCACAATAAGATTCCGAATCAAGTTCGGAATGACAAAACAAATTATATTCTTAATTGTGTGTAACATGCGTAATTAAACGGCAAACAATCTATATTTCTCGTCGTGTTATATTAATTTATTTATATTTTTCCTGTCTCTGCTTAATTGGTAAACACAACTGACTATGAGGCACAGCATCTAGCCTTGCTTTAGGAATTAATGGACACGTTTCGCATAAGTGCTGCGGTTCATCAACACATTCAATACAAATTCCATAGGTGCCCGCTTCTATTCTTTTTAATGCATCTTCTAGATATCCCAAAAATTTATTTTCTCTTTGGGCATATAAGAATGTCTTTTCTCTCTCCATCGCATCAGTTCCCTGCTCCGCCATGTGGAGAGAATATGGAGAATTCTCATTTATATACTCACCCGTAGTCGGGTCAAGCATTTGGTCCCTAAGATTTTGAAGCTGTTCAATAATTTCGTCTCTCTTTTCCATAATTATTGTTTTGAAATGGTCTAAGTCTTCCTTGCTGTAGCCTTTGATTTTCTTCATTTTCTCAGCCCGTTGCTCTGCAACACTTAGTTCCTTCTCCTGAGTAGCTACAGTCCTCGTTTGCTCTGTTTTCTTTCTGGATTTAGTCGTCATAGGTTTTTTCTTCGCACTCCTGGTTTGTGTTTTAAGTTTAGTCTTAGGTTTAGTTTTTGTTTTTTTAACTGCTGTCTTTTTTCTAGCATTTACAACTTTTTTTGGTTTCTTCGATTTAGCAGCAACTTTTCTCTTGGGTTTGGCGCTGGCTTTTTTAGAAGATTTCCTTCTTCCTGTAGCTTTTTTTGCCATTATTATTCTCCTTTGAGTTTTAAATCTTTTCTAATTGGATTGAACAATTAAAATCGCCAATCTTCCAGTCTTGTTTAAGACCACCGTTAAAATCGGTTTTATCCGACATCTGCCGGATTTTTTCCGCAAGAGTTTCATTTGAAATATAACTTTTAAAATGATTAATAGCATTGGTCAGTTCATCATCTCCGAGGAAACTAATTTTGATTCTGTCAGTTACCTCAAAACCCGCATCTTTTCTCATGTTCTGAACTCTATTTACAAATTCCCTTGCCAATCCTTCGTTTATAAGCTCTTCATTTAGCTCCGTATCCAGGGCTACCGTTACACCTTCGTCAATTTCTACAACCCATCCTTTTATTTCAGAACTCTGAATTTCAACATCTTCCGGTAAAATTTCGATATCTTCACCATTAACATCTAATTTGATAGAATGGCCGTTTTCTAATTCTTTTATTTGCTTACCCTGCAAAACTTTAATGGCGTTAGCAACCGGATTTACCTTCTTTCCAAATTTTGGACCGATCGATTTAAAATTAGCTTTGGCAGATTTTTCTACAAGTTCAGAATCATCATCTATTATTACCAATTCCTTAATATTTACTTCTTCAAGGACTACACCTTTCATTTCTTGAAGTGCTTCTTTTTTAGAATCTTCTACAACCACCATTATTTTCTTAAGCGGCTGTCTAACCTTAAGATTTGTTTTCGCTCTCATTGAGCGGGTTAAATAAACAACTCTCTGGGCAATATCCATTCTATCTTCAAGAGATTTATCTTCGTATGAAATTTCCGGAAATGTAGCAACGTGCACAGACTCAAAATTCTCTCGTTTAGAAACCAAGTTTAAATTTCTATATAACTCTTCGGAAACAAAAGGAGCAAAGGGAGAAATCAATTTCGCCAAAGTAATTAGACATTCGTACAAAGTCTGGTAAGCAGAAATTTTATTCTGATTCATTTCAGACTTCCAAAATCTTCTCCGGCATCTTCTAACATACCAATTGGATAATTGGTCAATCGTAAAATCCGAAACTGCTCTTGCGGCTTTTGTTATATCGTAAGCTTCCATCCAATTTTCATAATTTCTCACAAGAGAATTTAGCTTTGAAATTATCCATCTGTCAATTTCAGGTCTTTTGTCATAGGCAATAAGTTCTTCAGTGAAATCAAAATTGTCAATGTTAGCATACAAAGCAAAAAAAGAATATGTATTGATTAACGTACCGAAAAATTTCCTTTGTACTTCTACTAAACCATCAACATCAAATAGTGTTGGACGCCATGGCGGACTGTTTGTAACAAGATACCACCTGGTTGTATCTGCGCCATATTTATCAAAAAGCTCGAACGGGTCAACTGTATTGCCTTTAGACTTGGACATCTTCAGTCCATTCTTATCCAGAATGAGTTCATTCACCATAATATTTTTGTAGGCAATGCTGTCAAATATCATGGTGGAAATTGCATGTAAGGTATAGAACCAGCCGCGTGTTTGGTCGATTCCTTCACAAATATAATCTGCGGGAAAAGCAAACTTTTCAAACCATTCTTTATTTTCAAAAGGATAATGATACTGCGCAAATGGCATCGCACCGGAATCAAACCACACATCAATTAACTCCGGTGTTCTTTTGTATGTCTTCCCATTTTTTTCAAAGAAGATTTCATCAACAAAAGGTTTGTGCAAATCAAGTTCCTTTACATCTTTTACGAATATTTTCTTACCATCTTTTTCAATAAATCCTTGCTTTAATTCTTCAATACTTCCAACCGCAAAAGAATCACCATCATCGCTGAGCCAAATTGGAAGCGGAGTAGCCCAAAAACGGTCCCTGGATAAAGCCCAATCCTTATTCTCTTCCAGCCAGTTTCCAAATCTTCCCGAACCAACTTCTGGCGGCTGCCAATTTATTGTTTTGTTAAGTTCGACCATTCTTTTGGCAATTTCTGTAGTACGGATAAACCACGATTCACGCGCATAATAAATCACAGGAACATCTTCATTACGCCAGCTAAAAGGATAAGAGTGGACAATGGTTTCTTTCTTGAATAATTTTCCTTCCTTTTTCAGCTTAATAATTATTCCTGCATCTGCATCCTTAACAAACTGACCGGAAAAATCTTTCACTTCTTCTGTGAAAGTACCTGATTTTGTAACAGGCTGCAGCATTGGAAGATTATATACCTTTGAAATTTCATAATCATCCTGTCCAAACGCCGGAGCGATATGAACAATTCCCGAACCATCATCTGTACTAACAAAATTTCCGCAAACCACAAAAAAAGCTTTTTTATCAACTTTTAGATAATCAAAAAGCTGTTCGTATTCCTTAAATTCTAAATCTTTGCCTTTAAGTTCTTCCAGTACTTCGTAATTATCCTCCACAACTAATAGACGGTCTTTAGCTAAAACTACTTTCCTATCATTGACTTTAATCTTTACATAATCTATATCCGCTCCAACTGCTAACGCGACGTTGGAAATTAGAGTCCATGGCGTTGTTGTCCAGACTAAAAAGTATTCATCAGCATCTTTGATTTTAAAGAAAACATAGACAGAGGGATCTTTAGTTTCACGATAACCAAGAGCCAGCTCGTGTGAAGAAAGAACCGTTTCGGATTTCGGGTCCTGCGGAACAATTTTATAATCTTTATAAATAAGTCCTTTGTCGAATAAAGTTTTCAAAGCCCACCAAACCGATTCGATATAATTATTAGATAAAGTTATATAAGCAGAATTTAAATCTATCCAATAACCCATCCGGGTCGTCATTTTTTCCCAAAGGTCCTTGTACTCAAAAACCGACTCACGGCACTTCTGGTTATATTTCTCAACACCATAGTCAAGTACTTCGCTTTTATGCTTTATGCCAATCTTTTTCTCTACTTCAATTTCTACAGGAAGACCATGAGTGTCCCATCCAGCTTTTCTTTCAACTCTAAATCCTCTAATGGTTTTATACCGGCAAATCAAATCCTTCAATGTTCTCGACATTACATGATGAATACCGGGTTTGCCGTTAGCGGTAGGCGGACCTTCGTAAAAAGTGAAATGATTGGATTCTTTCCTTGTAGATATACTTTTCTCAAATATTCCGTTTTCTTGCCAGAATTTTAGAATTTCTTCTTCTATTTTAGGATAATTAATATTTTCTAGATACTGCTTAAACATTTTTCCTT
>JBJKPP010000279.1:0-4634 GCA_046706145.1 Ignavibacteriaceae bacterium
AAAAGCTGAGGGAATGAATAGAAAATATCTGGAGACATTTCATTGGTTCACAGTAGAGTTTGGGTTGATTCATCAGCCGGAAGGAATGAGAATTTATGGGGCTGGAATACTTTCGTCAAAAGGAGAAGTACAGCATGCACTTTCTGATGAAGTTGAAGTGAGAAATTTTGATCCTGAGAAAATGGTACTTCAGGATTATGATGTTTGGCATTTGCAGCCAATCCTTTTTGCTATAGATTCTTTTGAGCAATTAAAGGATGGATTCAAAAAATGGACAAAAAAACTTGGCTTATTGAATTAAACTTAGCTGGGAATTGAATTCTTTCTAGCTTGAAAATCCTGCCATAAATGTCTAATTTATTTAGTCTTATATAGCCAATAAATTTTCGAATATTTTCAAACAAGGAGTTACTATGTCAGCAAAAGTCGGAGTTCAGGCGCCTAAGTTTACTTTACCAAACCAAAACAAGGAAAAAGTTAGTCTTGATGATTTTAAAGGCAAAAATGTAGTTTTATTATTTTTCCCCGCAGCTGGTAGCGGTGTTTGCACAAATGAATTGTGTAGCTTCAGAGATGAATTAAAGGAATATGAAAACCTTGATGCACACGTTTTAGGAATAAGTGTGGACACTGTATTTGCCTTAAAATTATTTGAAGAAAAAAATAAATATAACTTTCCGCTGTTAAGTGATTTTAATAAAGAAGTTATAAATAAATACGGCGTGGTAGATGATTCATTTGGTGCAGGCAGTCTGGATTACAAAGGAATTGCGAAAAGATCAGCTTTTGTAATTGGCAAAGATGGAAAAGTAAAATATGCAGAAGTAATGCCGAGTCCGGGAGAACTACCCAACTATGAAGCTATCAAAAAAGCGTTAAAATAATAGAAGTTATTTGTTTAATTATTAAATAGTTACTTCATTTTTATTCTTATTATTTTAGACAATTCAATTTGTAACAACCTTCAGGGTCTAAGATGGCCTTGAAGGTTTATATTTAATATCAGGAGAATTCTATGCTCAAAGAAGGAAATATGGCTCCGGCTTTTAAATTAAAGAATCAGGATGGAAAAACAGTTTCATTAAGTGATTACAAAGGGAAAAAGATTGTTCTTTATTTTTATCCTAAAGATGATACCAGCGGGTGTACAAAAGAAGCCTGCAACTTTAGAGACGGATTCCCCAAATTTGGCAAGCTTAATGTTGAAATATTGGGCATAAGTGCTGATTCTATTGAATCGCACAAAAAATTTGTTCAAAAGTATAAATTGCCGTTTACGTTGCTCAGCGATGAAAGCAAGAAAATGATTGAGAAATATGGAGTCTGGAAAGAAAAAAGTATGTATGGTAAAAAATATATGGGAATTGAAAGGACCACTTTTATTATCGATGAAAATGGAAAGATCAAAAAAATATTTCCCAAAGTAAAAGTTCCCGAACACGATAAAGAAGTTTTGGAAGCACTTAACAGCTGGTAATTAAAGGATTGGAAATGGTTTATGTAACTAGACGTGCTACATTTAATGCTGCTCACAGGGTGTTCAATCCGAATTTAACTGATGAAGAGAATTTCAAAATTTTCGGAAATTGTAGCAATCCAAATTGGCATGGACATAATTATATACTGGAAGTAGTTATTGCCGGACAAATAAACCCGCAAACAGGCTACGTAATTGATCTGAAATTATTAAAAGAAATTATCAACAAATATATTATTGAAAAAGTTGATCATAAAAACCTGAACCTTGAAGTAGATTTTATGAAAGATATTCAGCCATCTGCAGAAAATATTACGATTCAAATCTGGAAACAATTGGAAAAAAGAATTCCCGGTGGTAAACTGTATTCTGTCAAATTATATGAGACTGAGAATAATTATTTTGAATACAAAGGAGAGTGAAAGTTGAATAAGGAAAAGGTAGAAATTTTAATTACTGATCTTTTAAAAGAAATTGGTGAAGATCCCAAAAGAGAGGGTTTATTAAAAACCCCTCATAGGGTTGCAAAATCATATGAATTTCTGACAAGTGGATATAAAAAAAATATTGATGAAGTACTAAACGGCGCCGTGTTTAATGAGAAATATGATGAAATGGTGTTGGTTAAAAATATAGATTTCTACAGCCTGTGTGAGCACCATATGTTACCTTTTTACGGCAAAGTTCACGTCGCCTACATACCTAACGGCAAAATTGTTGGCTTAAGCAAAATTCCAAGAATTGTTGATGTCTTCTCACGGAGACTGCAGGTTCAGGAAAGGATGACTCAGGAAATTGCCGATACTTTTAATAAATATCTTGAGCCACAGGGAGTTGCAGTTGTATCAGAGGCTTTTCATATGTGTATGATGATGCGCGGAGTTGAAAAGCAGAATTCATCTGCAACATCGAGTGCTGTCCATGGTGTATTTAAGGAAGATGCCAGAACAAGGGCAGAAGTAATGAACCTGATTTCGCAAAAGAATTTATCATGACAGACAAAAAAGCAGGGATATGGATAACTGGAGCAAGTTCGGGAATAGGCTGGGCAACAGCAAAGGAATTTGCCATTGTTGGCTGCGATGTTTTTGTTTCTGCAAGAAGGGCAACAGAACTTGAAAGATTGAAAAAAGAATTAGCAAAAGAAAAACTCGTCATTGAAGAACACCCCTGTAATATTGCTTCATCAGCAAATGTCGATCAGGTAGTAAAAAAAATCATTTCGAAGCATAAAATTAATTGTCTTGTAAATAATGCCGGCGTTACTTCTTTTAAAAAGGCCGAAGACAATTCAATCCAGGAAATAAATGATATTATAAACACAAATCTTCTTGGATCCATATATGCAATTAAATATGTCTTACCGCATATGATGAAAGATGGCGGCGGGACAATAATAAATATTATTTCGAGTGCAGCAAAGAAGATATTTACTGAGAGCAGCGCATATACTGCTTCTAAAATCGGGTTGCTTGGTTACACAAATGTTCTGAGAGAAGAGGTCAGGAGACATAAAATCAGGGTGATAAATATTCATCCAGGGGCTACTGAAACCCCTATGTGGTCACAGGATATGAGAAAAGAGAATTCAGATAGAATGATGACAAGTAAAGAAATTGCCCGGCTAATCGTTTGGGCCTTTCTTCAGGAAGGGAATGTTGTTAGTGAAGATATTGTTATTAAACCAATTCAGGGGGACTTATGAGTAATGAAAGAGAATTAACAATTGTAACAGGTGGAAACAGGGGAATTGGGAAATCAATTGCTCTAAGTTTTGCAAATGAAAATTATAATGTTATGATTTTCGGAAGGGATGTTGATGCATTAAAGCAAGTTAAAGCTGAAATTAAAAATACTGGTGTTGAGTGCGATTACTTTACTGGGGATGCTGCTGATGAGAAATTTGTGAATGATTCGGTTACCAAAATAATGGCTAAGTATGGAAAAGTTGATCATCTTGTCAACAATGCGGGAATAGGAATTTTTAAAAAATTAGTCGATTCAAATCTCGAAGATTTTAAGAAACAAATTGATGTGAATCTTTATGGAATATATAATTTCACAAAAGCCGTTGCTGATAAAATGATTGAAAGGAAAAAAGGATCAATAATTAATATCGCTTCCCTTGCCGGCAAAAATTCCTTTGTAGGTGGTACAATGTATTCGGCTTCTAAGCATGCTGTGCTTGGTTTCACGAGGTCTTTAATGCTGGAATTGAGAGAATTTAATATTCGTGTTGCAGCAATTTGTCCAGGTTCTGTTGCTACTGAGTTTTTTGGCGGTCCGGGCCGGCATCCTAATTATGAAAAGATTTTAAAGGCTGATGATGTGGCCGAAGCCGTGATGGTAATTTTAAGATTGCCTCTTACTGCGCTAATAAGTGAAATAGATTTAAGGCCAACGAATCCAAAATAAAATAAAGCCCCGAATGAGGACGGGGCTTTATTACACCGGGTTATCTATTCCCACGTCTGTTCCAGCCGAAGTTCCTCATCATACCATGTTTTCTCATTCCCATGAACATACCTGATAGATGTTTCTGTGCTATCTTTCTTTGTTCCGGTGTCAATATTTCTCTTATATCCATTAAGTGATTCGCAAATGCAATAGCAATATCATTCTTAGCCTTGTTTACTGCCTCAACTGATGATATTACCTCGTCCCTGGTTAAATCATCTTTTTGGGCTAATGCTTTTAACGCTATTTTGTCCTTTTGAAGAGTTGCTTTTAAATCGACCATTTTTGTCTGAAAATCAGTTCTCAACTTTGATATCTGGTCTTTCTGAGCATCCGTGAGATTCAGCATTTTGAACATATTTCCGCCCATCATGGGACCTTTTTTATTCATATTACCTTTTGGGGCTTGGGCATAAATATTAACAGTAGAAAATGCTAAAAACATTATTGCGATAATTGATGCAATTATTTTCGATCTCATTTCATTATCTCCTTATGGTTATTAATCGTTGTTTCTGGTGTTTTGACATTAAATGTTTTACAATGGTTTAAATCAATTTTCTTTGTAATTTAGCTTAAACCTTTTAAGTCCTGTATTTGTCCAAATATTGAATAAATAAGGTATAATGCCTGAAAGCAACAATGATTTTGAACTGGTTAAAGAATTTACCAATGGTAGTGAAAGTGCTTTTAATAAGAT
>JBJKPP010000280.1:0-4199 GCA_046706145.1 Ignavibacteriaceae bacterium
ATAAATATAGAAGAATGCTGTAAAGGTGAGGTTTGCCAAACACCTAATGAACAAGTTCAAGAAGCTATTGAAAAATCTTTTGACAATGAACAATAATATTAAACACATCTGCTTTGATCTCGACGGAACTTTGATTGACTCCTTCAAAACGATTTATCTTGCAACTGTTTCGACTCTACAAAAACTAAAAATAAAAGAAAGTATTGGTGAGAATATATTTAGAGAAAAAATTGGGATGCACTTTGTAGATATTTTTGAAGACTTGAATATTCCTGTCAGAAGTTTTGATGAGTTTATAATAATCTACAAAAATATATATTTTGACTATATAAGTGATTCTGCCTTGTATCCAAATCTTGTTGATACTCTTGCGTATCTAAAGAGCAAAAATATGAAAATTTCTTTATTAACTACAAAAGGACAAGACCAGGCAGACAAAATAATCGATCATTTCAAGCTACGTAAATACTTTGATTTTGTTATGGGTAGAAGAGAAAATATCCCTAATAAACCTAGCCCGGAACCCTTATATTTTATTTGTAATAATTTATATATAAAAACCGACGAAACAATCTTTGTGGGAGACTCGGAAGTTGATATGCAATGTGGAAAAAGTGCAAACACAAAAATTTGTGCCGCCGCATACGGATACGGCGGAAAAGAGTTACTTCAAAAAAACAATCCGGATTTTATTATTGATGACTTGTCTCAATTAAGAGAGATTGTTTAGTAATTATCCTCACTTAAACCTCCGAGGTTTCCCACATAGTGGTGGCTATGCCAAAAAACCTCGGAGGTTTTTAAATATTACTTTAACAAAATCATTTCTTTTGCCGATGAATATTTTTTGCCATTTGTGGACTTCGCAAACAAACGATAATAATAGACCCCACTCGCTAGGCCATCTGCACTGAATTTAATTTTATGTTCACCTTTTTTCATTTCTGCATCTTTCAATGTTTTTACCTTCTCGCCTAAGCTGTTGTAAACTTTCAAAATAACAAAACTTTTCTTCGGAATAGAAAAATAAATCGTAGTTGTTGGATTGAAAGGGTTGGGATAATTATTTTCTAAGCTATATTGTGTTTGGGTTTTTGACTTTATTTGTACTACGTTAGAAAAAGAAAACTTGCCATCTGTATTAATTTGTTTGAGTCGATATTTTTGATCTATGTGAGTGTCAAAATTATTATCCGTAAATGAGTAATAATGTGGTGAATTACTCGTACCTGCCCCTTTTACAAATCCAATTTTTGTCCATTGTAGAGATGCATTGCCATGCGTCTCTACGACAGCGCGCTGTATATCAAAACCATAATTATCCACCTCAGTAGCTGTTTTCCATTTGAGGATAGTTCTACTGCCTTGTTTTGTTCCAGAAAAAGAAACAAGTTGAACTGGTAATTCACTGTTATCAGTATTACTCTTTCCAGGCGAGAACAAAACTGAATTCGACTGGATTGTTGTATGTTCAACAAAATCTCCGGTGATATCAGGATCTCTAGCTAATGATTGATTATCATTCCCCTCGGTGCCATAAGTATAACTATCAATAATAATCCCATTATTGTCCTTCAAAGTTACTTGATCACCTGTATTAGTTAAATCTAAATGGCCTTCTGAACCTGTTTGAACAATACCAGGAATTCCCCGTGGATTACCTCCTCCGAAAACAACTACTGATTCATTGTTAGAAACAATAGTATTTGCTGGGAAGATATGCCTTAATGTTCCACCTGTATAAAGTTTCCAACCTGAGATATCCACATTGGTTCCATTATCATTCAGCAATTCTACAAATTCATCCTCATAACCGCGGCTATCCCTATGACCATCACCATTTGCATCTCCGTCCGTTCCGCCGGGGGGATCTGCTAGAATTTCATTTATAACCACAAATGGTACATCATTGTCGATTATTATTAATTTTAAACTATCAGGATTACCTGCTTCCGCTAAATTTCCACCGGAAATATTTTCTAAATCAAAAATGAGAGTATCCGGTCCTTCTTTTTGCGAATCATCTGTTATTCCAATGTTCACTGTCTTATCTGTTGAACTGCCTGCATCAAAATTAACTGATTGAGTAGAATAGTTATCTATATCTGCCGGATCCCCTTTTACAAGAACTACATCTACAGCAGTAGGAGAAGTAGAAGATGGATTAGAAATCTTCACACCCAAATTATAACTGCCATCTCCTTCATGTACAAAATCCTTTTGTTTACTAAAGAATAGCTGTGTAGGTGCTGGCTTTGCATTTACAGTTATGTCATCTAATGCAAATTGATCCATTCCACCACTACCACCTGGGACAACATCGCCACTCCATCTCAAATAAAAATATCCGCCATCGGGAATATTAATTGATGAAATCGTATGGGCTCTACTTGTGACATTCCACGCTGGAGAAGCATCTGCAGTTTCAGGAGACGAAAAATTAAGTGAAGAAACAGATGTATAATTGGCATCGTCTATTGAATAAGAAAAATCGAAAGAATTAGATTTATCTTTATCATTAAAGACATAAATCTTATAAGATATCTGAATACTATTAAGAGTATATCCTGTGTTATTTTTTATTCTTAATGTTAACGTACCCGGTGTCCAGTCATGTGTTCCTGGTTGAATTCCAAATGCGTAATTAGAAGAAGACACTTGAAATGCGTAAAAACCACCAGTTCCAACTGCGCCTGTACCAGTTCCTCTGGCAAAGTCACCTGACATATTATCATCTCCAAAATCTGAATTACCATCCGACATACCAGACGTTGCCCAAGCATTAGAATGTAGCTGCCCTGATGAAGGTGAGGAAGAGAAACCCGAGCCGTCATATTGTCCATTATTTGCTCCGTTAACTGTGTTATCAAAATCAATTGTGTAATTTGTATTAACGGAAGTAATGGAAAGCTGAGGATAAACCTCGATTGAAAACATAATAAAAATGATAATAAGAGAGGAGTAGAAAAGATTTTTCATAACTTTTCTCCTGTTATTTTATGAATGATTTTAGTTTTTTCGAGTCTATCAGAGAGAAGATTATTCCATATTCACCAATCCGATTCGCTTGTCCTCTTTTTCAATTACTCTCCTACTTTAAAAAAGTTAACAATTATGACATACTAATGCAAAATTTTTCTAAAATTAATCTTATATTTTTTACTTTTCATTCTTTAAAGAGGATTCAAACTTTAAATGACTAAAGAAATTATATTAACAGGCGGCTCGGGGTTACTCGGAACACAATTAACAAAAACCTTGATTGACAGCAATTATCAAGTAACCGTAGTTACAAGGAATTTAAACGCTGCGAAGAAAAAAAATCCATTTGCCTCCAGATATATTTTGTGGGATTATAAAAATTCAGAAGGGCTAATAAAAGAACTGGAAGGAAAGCATGCAGTAATTCATCTTGCTGGAGCAAATTTATATGGGAAAAGATGGACTAAGAGCTATAAAAAAATATTGTACAACAGCAGAATAGAAACTACTAAAAATCTGGTAAGCGCAATGCAAAAGTTAAATGAAAAACCGGACGTGTTTATTTGTGCATCAGGGATTAATTACTACGGAGATTCTGGAGATAAAATTCTCACTGAAGATTTTAATAATGGACATGACTTCTTAGCGAAACTGACTTCAGATTGGGAAAACGAAGCAAGTAAGGCTGAACCTTTGGGAATGAGGTGGATATCAATACGAAATGGAATTGTATTGAGCAAAGAAGGTGGGGCGTTAAAAGTAATGTTACCACTTTTCAAATCGTATATTGGTGGGGCACTTGGAAATGGGAGACAATGGTTTCCCTGGATTCATATCGAAGACACTGTCAATATTTTCAAGTTTGCAATCGAAAATGGGAATATTAAAGGACCTGTTAATGCAGTGTCGCCTAATCCCGTGAGAATGAATGAATTTGTAAAAACACTCGGCAAGGTTTTAAGTAGGCCTTCGGTATTCAAAGTTCCAAATATGGCGCTTAGAATTGTTCTGGGTGAATTTGGTAAATATATAACAGCAAGTTTGAGAGCAACTCCGCAAAAGCTTTTGGACAGTGGATTCAAATTTCAAAACCCGGAACTGCAAACTGCTCTAGAAAATCTTATCAAGAAAAATTGAAGAATTACTTAAAAATATCTCGAATTATGTAATTATTTTTAATACCAAACTTGAATGCATTTCCCTGTTGATGCCCAGAT
>JBJKPP010000281.1:0-3664 GCA_046706145.1 Ignavibacteriaceae bacterium
GGCATAACTGAAAGCCTATTTCCTCTTTGAACAAGCCGCATCTTTTTTAACTTCGGGTTTTCCTTAATATCCTGAAGTGTAACTGGTTTCTTAAACTTATTTTTGAATTTAATATCAACCATAAACCAGATTGGTTTTTTAAGATCGGCTGATGGAAAGAAATGTTTATTTTCCGGGTCAAATTGAGTGTGATCTGGATATCCTTCCTTTACTACCTCACACACTCCAACAATTACATTAGGGTCTGTATTACTGTGATAGAACAAAACAAGGTCTCCCTTCTTCATTTCATCTCTTAAAAAATTCCTTGCCTGGTAATTTCTAACCCCGTCCCAAAAAGTAGTTTTGTTTTTACTTTTTGCGAGATCATCAATGGAAAATACAGTTGGTTCACTTTTAACAAGCCAATACTTGGTCATGATCATCCTCACTATTTATTTACATTAAAATTTGAATTTAATTTAATTAGATTGAAAATAAAGATTATCGTAGATATATTCATCCATGTATATTATGAAAAATGTCCTCATTCTGATACTGGTTTGTGCAGCTTTTAGCCAATTATTTCCACAAACAAAGGCCGATTTCCAGATAGCTAGATTGAAATATAGTGGCGGCAGTGATTGGTATAATGGACAGACTGAAGAACCGAATCTCTTGAATTTTATCAAAGATAAAACAAACCTGAAGGTTGATCCAGAATTTACTTCTGCTGACATCGCTACAAATGAGATTTTTTCATATCCTTTTCTTTTTATGACTGGCCATGGCAACGTTGTTTTTACAGATGAGGAAGTCCAAAAATTAAGAGAATACCTAGAAGCCGGGGGTTTTCTTTATGTAGATGATGATTATGGTTTGGATAAATCTTTCAGAAGAGAAATTAAAAAAGTATTTCCAAATAAAAATTTAACAGAGCTGCCGTTTAGTTACGGCTTATTCCATATTTTTTATGATTTTCCAAACGGTACGCCTAAAATTCAGTTACACAACGGGAAGCCGCCACAGGCATTTGGTATATTTATAAATAAAAGGTTAGCTGTGCTTTATACTTACGAGTCAAATCCAAGTGACGGATGGGATGATCCTCAAGTTCATGATAAATCGCCTGCAGTAAGAGAAAAAGCACTGAAATTTGGAACAAACATAGTTCTGTGGGCGTTATCTCAATAATAAATGATTAGAAAGTTTTATGGGGACTGATTCAAAATACTTTAAAGAAATTACAGATAAATTAGATCGGCTATACAGAAAAGAGCAAGCTGTATTTGCTTCTTACGGTACTCAAGTTGCACTTGGTATAAGTATATTTATATTTGTCTGCTTGGCTGTTTTGGAGATGCTGTTCCATTTTTCTTCAACCGTTAGAATAGTTTTGTTTGTTATGTTTGCTGCATGTTTTCTAGCACTCCTCACTCTTTATGTAGTAGTTCCTGTCTTAAGATATTTAAAGATAATAGGTCGCCCTGATTATTTTAAGGTTGCCCATAAAGTGGGAAAATCTTTCCCGTCTCTGAATGATAATTTATTAAATGCAATGCAGTTAGTTAGTTCGGAGAGTAATAAACAAATATATTCTGACAAACTAATTGATGCAGCTTTTCAACAAATCTACCAAAAGACTGTAGATATAGACTTTAGTTCAATTGTTAACTTTAAAAAAGCGAAGAATGTTCTCAAATATTTTGTTTCAATTCTAATAGCGTCGTTGATACTTATTTTTGCTTCTCCTGCGATAAGTTCAGCTTCTTTCAGATTAGTGAATTTTAATAAAGAATTTATAGAACCACCGGGGTTTTCGTTTGATGTTATTCCAGGAAATACTTCCGTTACAAAAGGTGAGGATGTGAAAATTAAGGTGAACGTTTATGGGGGAAAACCAAAGAATTTTGAAATTGCAATGAAAGATACAGAACAAACCAATTTTGAGCTTATTCCATTACAACCTGACTCAAACGGTGCGTATTCCTTTGATGTAAAGGCTGTAAGAAATAGCTT
Organism: Ignavibacteriaceae bacterium; assembly: GCA_046706145.1. Taxonomy (GTDB): domain Bacteria; phylum Bacteroidota; class Ignavibacteria; order Ignavibacteriales; family Ignavibacteriaceae; genus JBJKPP01. Next base: position 1,999 of record JBJKPP010000281.1, read on the forward strand.
TAAATATTTTGCACGAGCTGAAAATGTTAAAAGTTCAGAATATTTTGTTAATGTGATTGATAGACCGATTGTAAAGAATCTTGAATTCAGTATAATCTCTCCTTCTTATTCTGGCATACCTGAGGCAAAGCAGAAAGATAATGGGAATATAACAGCATTGAATGGAAGTAAAATTAAAGTTAGCCTGAATTCTACTAAGGCCCTCAAAAATGCTTATTTGCTTTTTAGTGATTCAACAAAAGTTGCTTTGAATGTAAATGCGAACATTGCTGATGGTTCGTTTATATTAAGAAAAGATGATGACTATAAAATTATTCTTACAGATAAGGAAGCTAATCAAAACCAATCCCCTATAACGTATTCGTTGAAAGTTCTTTACGATGCTTTCCCAACAATCGAAATGGTTGCTCCCAATAAAGATGTCGAGCTTCCGAATGACAATAGAGTTCCATTAGAAGTTAAGATAAACGACGATTATGGTTTCACCAAACTCCTCGTTCATTATAGGCTTTCTGCTTCAAAATACAAATCGGTGCAGAAAGAATTCAGCTCTCTTGATATATCAATTAATAAAAATCAAACGGAACAGGATGTAAGTTACGTATGGAATTTGACTCCGTTGAATTTGACTTCTGAAGATGTAGTTATGTATTATCTTGAAGTATATGACAATGATGTTATTAGCGGACCCAAGTCAGCAAAGACACAAACTTTTGCCATACGTGTTCCATCTCTAGATGAAATTTTAGCCGCTGCAGATAAATCTCACGAAGATGCTAAGCAGGAATTAGATGAAACTTATCAGCAAGCAGAAGAACTTAAACAGAATCTTGAAAATTTGAATCTCGAATTAAAGCAGAACAAAAAAGATATCTCCTGGGAAGAAAAGCAGAAGATTCAAAAGTCACTTGATGATTTTAAGCAACTTCAGCAAAAATCGCAGGATATAAAAAAAGACCTTTCCAAAATGCAGCAGAATCTTCAAGAGCATAATCTTTTGTCTAAGGAAACACTTGAAAAATATATGGAACTTCAAAAATTGATGGATGAATTTTCTACCGATGAAATGAAGAAAGCTATGGAACGGCTCCAGAATGTTTTGCAAAACTTGAATCGTCAGCAAATTCAAAATGCAATGCAAGACTTTAAGTTCAACGAGGACCAGTTTGAAAAAGCAGTTGAGCGCACGATAAATCTTTTGAAAAAAGTTCAAGTTGAGCAGAAAATTGACGAGTTGAAAAAAAGGACAGAAATGCTTTCGCAAAAACAAAATCAAATTAACAAAACAACGGATTCAAGCAATCTAACCAAACAGGATGAGAGAAAGGAATTAAGTGAAAAGCAAAATGAGGTAACAAAAGGGTTAAATGATATTGATTCGGCAATGAGCAGTCTATCCGAAAAAATGCAGAGGCTTGAAAACATGCCGCAGAATGAAATGAACAAGATGAAAGAATCATTTGAGAAGCAGAATAATCAAAAAATTTCTCAAAATGCTTCGCAAAATCTGAAGAGTCAACAGAAAAACGAAGCGCAGCAAAACCAGCAGCAATTATCTCAGAATCTACAGAATCTTGATAAACAGATTCAGCAAATGCAAAATTCGATGACGCAAAAAAATCAACTTCAAACTTTTAAGAACATGATGAAAATAGTAGATAATTTA
>JBJKPP010000282.1:0-2718 GCA_046706145.1 Ignavibacteriaceae bacterium
AAAGCTTGCGCTCATTGGCTGAAACAAATAGGTATGTTATAGAGTAATTAAGAGTTAGAAATATTATTGATTTTCAATTCTGTTAGTATTTACAAAAGACGATTTTCGTATAATAATTTGGAAGTAAATATTCCCATTAGGGAATAAACGTTTGTAATAGAACAGCAACCGAAGAGCAGAAACAACCCCCTTCGGGGTTGAACATATTACTCTGTTTGCACGCTATATTTCTAGTTTCCCAGAACTTTTTTGATTCCATAGCACCAAAAACATTATCTTTGTCCATTGTATCTCTGCTGTGTTTTCCTTATTCCATACTTCTATCTGTCGCTCTTTTAATTAATAAAACTTTTTTAGGGGACAACCACCAACCTTTTTAGTACAGCAGAGGTCTAATACTTCAGAAACGTGATAAATTATGGATTTAAGTGATACTGATTTAATAATTAAAGCGCAAAACGGTGATTCTGCTGCTTTTGAAGACCTGGTCTATCGGTACGACCGAAGGGTTCTGGGTATTGCTTTCAGATTTGTGAACGATCGCGAAGATGCTAAAGATATTTATCAGGAAGTATTTATTCGGGTATTTAAAAGCATAAATAAATTTCAATTTAAGAGTGAGTTTTCCACATGGCTCTACAGAATTACAACAAATGTTTGCCTTACTTACAAAGCTAAGAAAAAGAAAACACAACATTTCTCAATAGATGAGGAAAATGAAGATGGAAATAGCTTTGATATTATTTCTGAGGAAAATGAAAAGCTGCCGGAACAAATTACAACATCAAATGAGCTTAAGAAAATAATTAATTCAGAAATAGATAAACTCTCAAGTAAAAAGAAAATGATCTTTATTCTAAAATATTATGAAGGATATAAAATAAAAGAGATAGCCGATATGTTAAAATGTAAAGAAGGAACAGTTAAAAAAAGTCTTTTCGATGCGACACTAAAACTGAAGTCTCAATTGGAATATTTAGTTAAAGAGCAAAGGAGCTAAAATGAATCACAAAGGTTTTTTGGAAATGATAAAGCTTGGGACTTATGACGAACTTGATGAAAAAAATAAGTCTGCTTTTTACCAGCACCTAAGCGAATGTGATGAGTGCAGAAGAGAATATGGGACTCAGGAAGAATTAGCAAAAGTTCTGGAGATTTCAAAAGCTCCCGAAGCGGATGATGAATTATTAAAAGAAGCCAGGCTTCAACTAAAGGGAGCATTTCACATTGTGGCCGATTCCGGGAAACTGCAAAATTCAAGAGCAAATAAACCTGGCATTTTCAATGAGTTTATAAATTCTATTTTCTCTTCTAACATAAAATTGGCATTTGGCAGCATCTCTATTTTGCTAGTTGGTTTTTTAATTGGCTATTTGGTATTTCGTAATTCCGGAAATATTGAGCGGAAAGGCAATCAGTTTGCAGAAGTTTCTAAAGTTAATAATTCATTTATCTCAAGCAATAATAATGAATGGATTAGCAATCTGCGTTTTGTTAATAAAGACCCACAAACCGGTGAGGTAGAGTTTAGTTTTGAGGCCACTAAATTGGTTCATGTAAAGGGAAACATAAACGGACGGAATATTCAAAATTTACTGCTTTATGCAATGTTGAATGAACCAAATCCGGGCGTAAGATTAAACACCATAAATGCAATTAATCACGACCAGATAAAAAACTCAGATTCAGATATTAAAGATGCGATAATTAGAGTCGCCGAATCCGATGAAAATCCCGGTGTTAGAATGGCTGCTCTCAAATCCTTAAAGAATTTCGCATTCGATAGCCAGATTAAAAAATCGATGTTGTTCATTTTGCAGCGCGATTCAAGTTCTGCACTAAGAATAGAAGCGATTAATAGTTTGATACAAGCTGAAAAAAACGGAGCCAATTTTGATTCAAACGATATAAATATTTTCAAGGAAAAAGTAAAAGAAGATAACAATAACTATGTGCGTTATGCCGCACAGACAGTTTTAGAAAGGAGTAAATAATATGAAAACGGGGACTAGGTTTCTAATTACAGTTCTTTTTACGCTGATTTTGTCGGCAGCATTGGTCAAAGCTCAGGATACTAGCGAACAGACAAAATCTGTAAACGTAAATAAAGGCGACAAGCTTGTCGTAAAAACAAGCTACGGAGATCTGGGTATTAAAATCTGGAACGAAAATACTGTGAAGGTCAACTTTACCAACAAAGGCGACGGAAACTCGAATGATATTGAACTTACAAAGAATAGTAATACCGTTTCGTTGGTAAATAATTCAGAAGGCGATATAGAGATAAATGAAATTATGATTCCCTCGTACCTTGATCTCGACATAAAAACCGGCGGTGGTTCTATAAATATTGAAGGCGATTTAAGTGGTAATTTGAATGCAAAGACTGCAGGCGGAAATATACAGTTTAAAAACGTAGATGGAGCCGTTGACGTTGAAACAGCAGGCGGCAGTATAAGTTCTGCAAACATAAAAGGAAACTCTGATATAAAAACTGCTGGCGGAGATGTTGAACTTGGACAATTGAACGGTGGCTCTGTTGAAACCAGCGGCGGCAGTATAAGTATTGCAAACTCAAGCAAAAATCTGGATGCTAAAACAGGCGGCGGAAATATTTCTATTGGAAATATCAATGGTGATATTGATGCAGGAACAGGTGGCGGGAATATTGAACTAGGTAAAGTTTCGGGTTCTATAGATATTAAAACCGGTGGCGGA
>JBJKPP010000283.1:0-19096 GCA_046706145.1 Ignavibacteriaceae bacterium
CTCAAAAATGAATTTGGCAATACAGATAAGGTCACAAATCTTCTTGAAGATTGCCGCAGACAAAAAATTATAGTTTTACCACCAGATGTAAATAGTCCGTCTGTTTATTTTGATGTTGAAGGTGCAGAAATAAGGTTTGGTCTTTCAGCAATCAAAAACGTGGGTATTCCAGCAGTAGAAGAAATAATAAAGAGTAGAAAAAAACTGAAAAGAGATTTCAAAAGTGTTTTCGATTTTTGTTCTAATGTTGATACGCGTGTTGTAAATAAGAGAGCTCTAGAAGGATTAATATTAGCAGGGGCATTCGATTCGGTTTACAAAAATAGGGCTAGTCTTTTTGAAGCAGTAGAATCAGCATTGAGTTTTGGAAGCAGAATTCATAATTCGAAGCTGGTTTCGGATGACAGTTTGTTTGGTGGGTTAGAGGAAGAAATTAAAATAGCAGAGCCCCCTATGCCTAAAATTACTCCTTGGAGTTCAAGCGAAAATTTGGCTAGGGAAAGACAAGTAGTAGGATTTTACGTATCTGACCACCCTTTAAGAAAATACGAGCTTGAGTATAAATTTCTAACTAAAATCCGTTTTGGTGAAGCTGAAGAATTGAGCGAGTCAGATGGAGTTAGAGCATGTGGCGTAATAACAGAGCTAAAAACAAAGATGGATAAGTCTGGACGGACTATGGCCTTCTTTAAGATTGATGATTTTTCGGGTTCTTGTGAAGCAATTATGTTTTCCAAAGTTTATGAAGAATATGGTAGATATGTCAAAGAAGAAGAATGTGTTTTTGTAATTGGTAGAACGGAAAGCAGTGGTGATGCAATAAAACTCCATGTTAATAAAGTGGTTCCGCTTGAAGAGGCAAGGAATCTTTTTATCGAAAGCTTGAATATTATCATTGACAGAGAAAAGAATCCACCTGATAAAATCCCGCTTTTAAAACCTGTTCTTGAAAGGAATAAAGGCAATATTCCTTTATTTATAGATTTGTCAAACAATGGTTCAAAACCCACAAAATTTTCATTGAATAATTGCAAGGTAAGCTTGAAAGGTGATTTTGTTGAGTCGATGCACAATTTATTAGGGGAAGAATGCCTGGTTCTTAATGGAAAAAGGTGATTAAGAATATACCATGGAAAATTTTTCTTTCATTTGAGGCACAATCATTATCTTCAATTTGAATAACTTGCTCCATTTTAGTATTATTTGATACAAAATTTCATTTAACTTTTTGTCGCATTATGGTATGAACCGAGAGGAAAATAAAAAGTATTGGGCCCTGATTTTAGGGGCATCTTCAGGTTTTGGGGAAGCTACATCTCTTAAATTGGCCGAAGACGGCTACAATATTGTTGGTGTTCATTTAGATAGACAGGCAACCCTTCCTCATGTCGATGAAGTAAAAAAGAAAATTAAATCTCTTGGTGTAGATTCAATTTATTACAATGTGAATGCTGCAGATGAAAAAAAGAGAGAATCTATTATACAAGAATTAAAGAAAAAATTGAATGGGGAAGCAAATGTAAAAGTACTTTTACATTCCCTCGCTTTTGGAAGCTTGATAAGCTTCATTCCCCAAGATGATGAAAAAGCGATAACAAAAGCACAAATGGAAATGACCCTGGATGTTATGGCTCACTCACTGGTCTATTGGACTCAGGAGTTGGTTAGACACGGTTTGCTTGCCCGTAAAGCAAGAGTTTTTGCGATGACAAGTTCAGGTGGGCATACAGTTATTCCTTCTTACGGTGCTGTTTCCGCAGCCAAAGCGACTCTTGAATCACACGTTAGACAGTTAGCAGAAGAACTCGGATTTCTTGAAGTTGGGGTTAGTGCTATAATGGCAGGAGTTACCGATACACCGGCTTCTAGAAAAATTCCCGGGTTCTATCCAATGAGTGAAGTGGCGAGAAGAAAGAATCCTAGGAATCGATTAACGAAACCCAAAGATGTTGCTAAAGTCATTTCTATTTTATGCCAAGATGGAGCCGAATGGATTTCAGGTGGAGTTATTCATGCTGATGGTGGAGAAGATGTTGTGCAGTTTGTTGGTCAGGGTGAGTCAAGTGATAAATCTATTGACTTTTAATTAATTAAAGGAGAATTGTAGGAATTATAATGAAACCAATTACAATAACTGATGGTAATTTTGAACAAGAAGTAATTAAATCTGAAAAACCGGTACTAATTGATTTTTGGGCTGTTTGGTGTGGTCCATGTAAAGTAATAGCGCCGGTTGTTGAAGAAATAGCAGTTGAATACGATGGCAAAGCAAAGGTTGGAAAGCTTGATGTTGATAATAATCAACAAACAGCAATAAAATATGGCGTTAGAAGTATTCCAACTCTTTTGATTTTTAAGGACGGTAAGTTAAAAGATACAATTATTGGAGCGGTTCCAAAGGGGCAAATAGTTCAAAAACTAAATGCCGCTATATAATTCCAACTCCCATATCCTATTCTACATATTTAATTTTTTTAAAAGGAACTTAAAATGAAGAAGATTCTTATCTCCGATTCTGTGGATAAAAAATGTGTTTCTATACTAGAAACTGCCGGCCTCAGTGTTGATTATAAGCCAGGAATGAAAAAAGAAGATTTATTAAATGAAATTTCTAAGTACAATGGTTTAGTAGTGAGAAGTGCAACAAAAGTAACTCCAGATGTTATTGAGAAAATGGAGAATATGGAAGTTATAGGCAGAGCCGGAACCGGCGTCGATAATATAGATATTCCCAGTGCAACCCGTAAGGGAATTATAGTTATGAATACTCCTGGCGGCAATACGGTTTCTACCGCAGAACATACTATGGCATTAATGTTAACTATGTGCAGAAATACAGCTCAGGCAAATCAATCCCTTAGACAAGGAAAATGGGAAAAGAAATTATTTCAAGGAACTGAACTTGATGGAAAAGTTCTGGGAGTAATTGGTCTTGGCAAAGTTGGTAAGGAAGTGGCTGTAAGATCTGCTGCTTTTGGAATGAAAGTGATAGGATATGATCCTGTTTTGTCAAACGAAGTTGCCTCAAGCTTAAAAGTTACTCTAGCAGACTTGGATACAATCTTTAAGCAATCTGATATTATAACTGTTCATGTGCCGATGAATGATGAAACAAAGGACTTAATTTCTAAAAAAACTCTTGCAAAATGCAAAGATGGAGTAAAAATAATAAACTGTGCCCGCGGCGGCATAGTCAATGAGAATGATATTGTTGAAGCTTTAAACTCTGGAAAAGTTTCTGCAGCAGCTTTCGATGTTTTTATAAAAGAACCGCCAGATTTTTCCGGTGAGTTAATACAACATCCTAAAATTGTTACTACACCTCATTTGGGAGCGTCCACTGAAGAAGCTCAGGAGAAAGTGGCAGTGCAAATCGCCGAACAAATAGTAGAAATGTTTACTGGTAAACCTTTACGTGGAGCAGTCAATGCATCAGCACTTGGTTCTTCGGTAACAAAAGAAATAGTGCCCTATGCTGAATTAGGAGAAAAATTGGGAAGACTGCATGCCCAATTAATCAAAGGACAGTTAAAGCAGATCAACATAAATTATAGTGGTCAGCTTTTACATTCCGCCACATCAATTCTATCAGTTTTTGTATTGAAAGGATTTCTGTCAAAGACTGTTACAGAAGCTGTAAATATTATAAACGCTCCTGTACTTGCTGAGGAAATGGGAATCGCTATCAGTGAAACAAAATCAGGTGCTAATTCAACTTATAGAAACTTAATATCTGTGGAGTTTGTTACCGACAAAGAAAAAAGATCTGTTTCAGGAACTGTTATCGGTAATAATGAACTTAGACTTGTTGATATTGACCATTTTGTAATTGAGCTGAAACCGGAAGGTAATTTGATATTCTATTCTAATATTGATAAGCCCGGCATGTTGGCAACTGTAGGAAAAATCCTGGCAGATGCAAATATTAATATTGCTGGATTATCTCTAGGCAGGAAAGAACAGGGTAAAAATGCGGTAACCGCTGTCAGCGTGGACAGCGAAGTTGATGAAAAAGTTGTTGCGAAAATTTCCTCTATTCAGGGTGTTAGCGACGTTTTTTATGTAAAGGTTTAGCCTAAATTAATTAATATCCTAATTTGTCTTGAAAAAGTTTTATTAAATACATATTTATATGTGTTTTTTAAAGGATTTTTACATCATAAATAAAGTTTAATTTTAATGAAAACTTTTTTTACCGTTTTTCTTTGTCTGCTAAGCCTTACGGTTTACGCTCAAAATGATTTAGGATTTGAATTTGATTTTGCTCAGTTTGGGTATGATACAACATCGAGTTATGTTGAAATATATTACTCGTTCAGCCAGAATAATCTAAAACTGATAAAAACAGATACGTTGAATTATGTAGAAGGTTTACTGGATATTAATATATCCGATTCTTCCACTGGTAAATCAGTTATTAAAAAAGAGTGGAAAGTTATAAACCCTGTTACTGATACAACAGAAAATAAAAGTCTTGTAGGTGTACTTGGATTTGACATTCCTGTTGGTAAGTACAGATTAGAAGTTACCGGCGAAGATGCTAATGATCCAACAAAAATTGTACATTTAATTGATAATTTACATGTCAAGCAATTTATTGGAAAACACGTTGAGATAAGTGATCTTCAGTTTGCGTCTAAAATTGTTCAAGACAGCCCGGATAAAAATTCTATTTTTTATAAAAATACCTATGAAGTAGTCCCCGCACCAAGTGCGGTTTTTGGTGGAAATCAATCGGCCCTTTTCTTTTATTCTGAGTTATATAACTTGGACGCATTGAAAGACAAAAATCCAATTAAGCTGGAAAGAATAATATTTAACAGTCAGGGAAAAATTATGGTTAGGAAAGAAATAACGATTGGTCATGAAGTCAATTCTCGTGTTGAGGTTGGGGTCTTCCCGGTTAATAATTTACCCACAGACAGTTATACTTTAGAAGAAGCCTTACTTGATAGCTCTTCTAAAGTTGGAATTTCTTCCTCTAAAAGATTTTATGTTTATAACCCTGAAAAGCTTGTAAAGGATACAACCATAGCTAATAACTCTAATATTTACAACAGTCCGTTCAGTGTAATGACAGCGGAGGAACTGGATGATATTTTTCAGAAAGCTGTGTATATCGCAACACCTGAAGAAATAAGCAGATATAAAAAAATTAATACACTCGAAGGCAAAAGAAGGTTCACCTATGAATTTTGGAGATCTAGAGATACTGATCCTTCCACGCAAAAGAATGAATTCTACGAACAATATATGAAAAGGGTTCAAATAAGCAACCAAAAATATGGCTCGTTAAATACACCAGGCTGGAAAAGTGACAGAGGAAGGGTTTATATTATGTATGGCGAGCCGAGCGAAATTGATAGGTATCCTAATCAAAGCAACACAAAACCTTATGAGATTTGGCATTACAACGATATCGAAGGCGGTGTAATATTTGTATTTGCTGACTTAAATGGTTTTTCACAATATACCTTGATAAATTCTACTAAAAAAGGAGAAGTCAGGGACGATAACTGGATGAGCAGAATAACTACCACGTATTAATTTTGTTAGTAAATTTGATAATTTCTCTAGGCTGTATCAAACTTTGATACAGCTTTTTTTATTTTAATGTGAAGAAACTTTTTCGTTTTTAATTTTCCGTGTGCAATGCAGAATAAAATTGAATATGCTATTTTCTTGTTTTTCGCGTTAGGAGTTAAAATTCTTGGACTAAATCTTTCAAGGAGATTTTCTTTTTTTCTCGCAGCATTTTTCTACTATTTAATTCCGATTAGAAAAAAGACTGTTATAGAAAATCTTACTATGGCTTTCCCTGATTATTCGAGAAAGAAGATTAAGAAAATAGCTTTTGGAAGCTACAGAAGTTTCTCTATAACTTTGGTTGAAATTCTTTATATGCCTAACATGTCGAAGGAAGAAATTATAGCATCAGTAAAATGTTCGAATCCGGAGTTGATTACAGAAAAATACAAAGAGAATAACGGAGTAATTCTTCTCTCTGCTCATTTCGGAAACTGGGAGTACATGGCATGTTCGATGGGTGTTATAATAGACATTCCGTTGACAGTAATTACGAAACCTCAGAGGAATCCCTACGTTACAAAATGGTTGGATAATGTTAGGGCTCGCTGGAAAAATAAAATCGTTTCTCTTGGCATATCAATAAGACAGGTTTACAAGGAATTAAAAGAAAAAAACATAGTTGCTATGGTTGCTGATCAAAGGGGACCATCTGATGGTACTAGGGTAGATTTTTTTGGTAGAAAAGCTTCAGTTTATCCGGGTCCGGCAATTCTAAGTTTAAAGACTAAAGCCCCGATATTATATGGTATAGCAATTCGGCAGCCGGATTATTCATATAAAGCTACAATGGTAGAAATAAGTACAGAAAATTTGCCTGATGGCGAAGAGGATAAAATTACCGAAATTAGCCAGAGACATACTGCTTATTTAGAAGGAATAATGAGACAGTATCCCGAACAATGGTTTTGGATGCATAAAAGGTGGAAGTATTAATAGTATGCAAAAGATTCTAGTTATCCAAACGGCTTTTATTGGTGATGCAATTCTAACTTTGCCCATGATACAAAAGTTGAAAGAAACTTTTAGTTCGTCTGAAATTCATGTACTGTGTATTCCTTCCACGAAAGAAATTTTTATGTCTTCTCCTGTTGTTGATGATGTTAAAATAATTGATAAAAGAGGTAAGCATAAGAGTTTATTCTCTCTAATATTTTTCGCCAGAAAATTGAAGCATGAGAACTATGCAAGAATTTACTCTCCTCACCGTTCTTTCAGAACAAGTTTAATTGTACTTCTTTGCAGCGTTAAAAAAACATATGGTTTTTCTAACGCAAATATAAGGTTCGTTTATAAGAACTTAGTTGAATATTTCTCTTCAAAACATGAAGTGCAAAGAAATTTGGACTTAATGGGGTTTGAATATAAAAATGACGAATGGAGAATTCTTCCTGCGCTAAAAGTCACTTGGGAACAGGAAACAAGAATAACAAATTATATTCAAAAAAATAATATTAAAAACTTTATTGCTCTTGCTCCAGGCAGTATCTGGAATACAAAAAAATACCCGAAGGAGTATTATATTGATATTGTTAACAGCTTAAGAGATAAATATTCCATAGCTTTAATAGGTGGGAAAAAAGATGTTGAATTATGTAATGAAATCAAGCTTGGTTGCGGAGAAAATGTATTCATTGCTGCAGGAATGTTCTCCATAGTTGAATCTATCGAACTTTTGAGGAGGACGAAACTTTTAATAACAAATGACAGTGCCCCGACTCACATGGGAATGTGTGCGGATGTACCAACGCTAACATTGTACTGTTCTACAGTTTCTAATTTCGGGTTTTATCCATATAACAGAAAGAGTTCGATTTTAAGTTTTGACGACTTAGATTGTAAACCATGCGGAATACATGGATTTAGGAAATGTCCATTAGATCATTTTAAATGTGGAAAAAAATTATTACCCAATACAGTAATCAAAAAAGTTGAAGAGATTCTAAATGAGCGAATTGAAAAAAGCAGAATTGTTTAACATAGATAAAAATTTTGAGCAATCCATTAAGAAAGCAAAAGAAGTTTTCTTAGAGGGTAAAGTTTTTGTGTACCCTACAGACACAATCTACGGACTAGGAGCAAATCCTTTCAACGACGAAGCTGTGAAACTTGTAAGTAGAATAAAGGGACGGCCGGGAAATAAAAAGTACATTTTATTGGTAGATAGTTTGGAAAGTTTGCAGAAATATGTGCACATAGACTACGAAAGGAACCTGGATTTTCTTCAGTCAATTTGGCCTAATCCTGTGTCTATTATCCTAAAATTGAACAATTCAGCCAAATCTATACTTAAGAGTGATACATGTGCATTTAGAATTCCAAGTCATAGGTTTTGTATCAGGCTGCTTTCTGAATTAAAAATGCCTTTGATATCTACTAGCGCAAACAGAAGCGACAAATCTCCAATTATGGAACCGGCACTTATTAGAGACGAGTTTCTTTATGAAGTAGAGGCAATATTTTATTCGGATAAAAAACCATATATTGAGTCCTCAACTATTATAGACTTGAGTGGAGAAAAACCAATACTTATCCGCGAAGGCAGAATTAAATTTGATGACCTAGTCGAAAAATATAGTTAGATTTGTCATTGAAAAATTGATGAATATAAAATTATTTAATAAGATATCTGATTCTGACGTATTGATTGTACCCAATGCAAGTAATACATCATCGACCACAAAAAGATTTCGTTCTCAAAATGTTTTAATTTTTTTTGCTGTTTACACTATAGTAGTGGCAGTAATAGGCTTTTTGATAATCAGTATCACGCCTTTAAAATATGTTATTTTCCCGGGAAGTGAGGTGCTGTCTAAATCTGATATGCAAAAAGTAGAGATTCTTAACAGAAGGGTACTTTTTTTGGCCAAACAATTAGAAGACCTTAAATCGACAAACGATAAGTTAAAATACGCCATTATTCTTGGTGATTCAGCTTTGATTGATTCCCTTAAGACTGACAATCAAAATAATCAAAATAAGAAAGTTAAGAAAAATGATTTGGGTGGAAATTTATTCTATGCGGTAAGAAAACTTTTCTTCCATGATGAGAAAGATTCGACCAAAGTAGCTCATGCTTCTTCTGAGGAAATTACATATTTTATGAAGCCAGTCAACGGATTTATTAGCAGAGGCTTCAATCCTGAAAATGGACATATGGGTATAGATTTTGTTACAAAAGTTGGAACTCCTGTTTATGCTTCAGCGAGTGGATACGTAATATTTTCTGGTTATACTGAGAATTATGGTTATACATTGATTATTGCACACCCTGACAATTATATTACCGTTTACAAGCATTGCTCTGTTTTGTTGAAAAGGGAAAGAGATACAATTATTCAGGGTGAAGTAATTGCATTAACAGGTAATACTGGTGAAGTTTCTACCGGGCCGCACTTGCACTTTGAAATTTGGAAAGATGGAAAACCGATTGACCCCGAACAAGTTTTAATAAATAATTAAATGGAGGAAAAATTGAAAACAAATAAAGGAGAAGACCAAGTGACAATTATAGGTACTGGCGTCGTCATCGACGGCAAACTCTCCAGCACAGGAGATGTCAGAATTGACGGAACTGTAAAGGGGGATATTAAAGCCAGCGGAAACGTGACTGTTGGCGAAAGCGGCGAAGTAAATGGCCAGATAGAGGCTGAAATTGTAACCATTGGCGGAAAAGTTACCGGCTCCATTAATTCGAAGGACAAACTGGTTCTCGAAGCAAAGGCCCAGTTGAAGGGTGACATAATGGCTAAGATTTTAGTTGTTGAAGCTGGTGCGAAGTTCGATGGAAACAGTAAAATGGATAACAAAGAATTTACACCCAAGCCCATGGGACAGCAGGCTCAACAAAATCAAAAATGAGCCTGGGGGACAAAAAAGATAAGGGGGAAGATAAAAAATTTGTCCAGAGCGTAGGACCCTATTTGGGTCTTGGTTTACAGTTAGCTGCAACTGTAGTTATTATGGTTTTTGTTGGGGTTTGGTTGGATGAAAAACTTAATACAACCCCATATCTTACTGTATTATGCTCGCTTCTGGGCATTTTTGCCGCCTTATATAATTTCATTAAAACTGTGACAAAGGGGGATGAATGAATGGCCCATCAAAAAAAATAGCAACAATTGGTTTTTCTACGGCATTCTGCCTAATTTTGATAACGTTATTTTTTCTTTTATTGAAGATTATTTCGGGAGTTCACTTTTTTTCAATTTTGATTGGATATTTGATAACCACGGTCAATTTCAGTGTTGGCGTTTTCTGGGTTGAAAAGTCCCTCAAAGCTACTAACGAAGTCTTCTTAAAGTCTCTTTTAGGCGGAATAGGAATGAGATTATTTGGAATTCTGCTTCTCATATTTTTATGCAGGGAATTTTTGGATATAAGCGAGATTAGCTTTATATTTTCAATCCTCTTTTTTTACTTTTTTTACCTAATTATTGAGATTTTGTACATAAATCAAAGGAATTTTGCGGGCTAAAATGGCAGTTGACAGCGTCCAGGTTTCTAACGTAATTCATAAAGCAAGCAGTGGAAATGACATAAGCTGGATAATGCATCGTGTTCTAGACTCACACTACATTAATTTGGAACCTCTAGGGAAATTGTACCTGCCTCGTATTGAAATATTTGGTTTGGATATTTCAATAACAAGAGATGTTTTTATTATTTGGGTTGTTTGTGCGATTCTTATTACTGCAAGTATAATTGCAGCAAGAAGTTATAAGAAATCAATTGTGCCCAAGGGATTAGCGAATATTTTTGAGATAATAATAGAATTTGTTCGGGATGAAATTGTTAAGCCTGCTATTGGAAAAGGTTATGAAACATACATGCCTTATATGCTTACTTTATTTTTCTTTGTGCTTTTTTGTAACGTATTTGGATTGATACCTGTTCCAAATCTGGTTGTACCTACCGGAAATATTGCTGTTACCGCAACTTTGGCAATAATTTCTTTTATTGTTATTCAATATAGCGGTATAAGAAGCTACGGTTTTGCAAATTATTTTAAAAGTTTAGTTCCACCGGGCATACCCAGCTGGATTATAATAATTATAGTTCCGTTAGAAATACTTGGTTTATTCACTAAGCCTTTCGCATTGTGTATTCGTCTTTTTGCAAATATGCTTGCTGGACATATAGTAATTTACTCTTTACTCGGTTTAATTATAATTATGCATACGCTGTATGTATCACCTGTTTCAGTTGGCTTTACATTGTTTATAGAGCTTTTAGAAATATTAGTTGCAGTTATACAGGCTTATATATTCGTTATGTTAACTGCTTTATTCATTGGTATGGCAAAACATGCAGAACATTGATTTTGAAAATCATTATAAAATAATAATAGGAAGGAGAAAAATATGGATCTAGGTTGGTTAGGTAGTGGACTGGGTGCCGGTCTAGTTGTAGTTGGAGCTGGTTTAGGGATTGGAATTTTGGCTAAAGGAGCTTTGGAAGCGATGGGAAGACAGCCGGAAGCAATATCACCTATTAGAACCGCAATGATTATTGCTGCTGCTCTGATTGAAGGTGTGGCTTTCTTTGCGTTAGTTATTTGTATTCTGCTTGCATTTAAAACTGCTGTTTAATTTTACTTGTTTTTCAAGCAGATTCATACTTGCCTACGGGCAGGCAGGTTCCTATAGTACATAATTTAATAGGAAAGAGATCATGTTAATTGGATTTAGTTTTTCTTTAATTACACTAGCCGAGAGCGGGAGCAGCCTGATTGAAGTTGATCCAGGGGTTGTCATTTGGACTGTGCTAACTTTTATAGCGCTGCTTTTTATACTTAAAAAGTTTGCATGGAAACCTATATTGTCCGCTTTGGACCAAAGAGAGTCTGCAATCAAGGAATCTTTGGAGAAGGCGCAAAAAGTTCAAGAGGAAGCAAACAAAGTCTTGGAAGATAACAAAGTTAAACTTGCTAAAGCTGAGGAAGAATCAAGGAAAATTATTGACCAGAGCAGGGAATATGCGGATAAGTTGAAAGAACAGTTAATTTCTGAAAGTAAAGAACAAGCTAAAAAAATTATCGAAGATGCAAAGCAAGAAATAGAGAGAGAAAAAGACGCTGCTTTTAACTCATTGAAATCGCAAATTGTAGATATAACAGTGAAGGCTGCTGAGAAAATTCTGAAGGAAAATATTAACAAGGACAAAAACGAAAATATAGTTAGGGATTACATAAAAGAGATCAATAAAAATTAATTATGTTTGGCAACAAAATATCTTTAAGATACGCTTCTTCTTTATTGGGCATTGCAGAAGAAAAAAACATGCTGAACGTACTTTCTGATGATATGGAGTTATTTCATTCTGCGTTGGAGATCAGCCGCGAACTACGAAACATGATTCAGAATCCGGTTATTAAACCTTCAATTAAGAAAACTATAATAGAAGAAATATTTAAAGATAAAATAAATGGTGAATCTCTGAAATTTTTGAAATTTGTTATAGATAAAAACAGAGAAAACCTTATCAGCGAAATAGTTCAGAACTTTTTGCTTTTACGAGACGAAAAAATGGGTATCGTTAATGTCTCTGTAAAAACTCCGTACTCGTTAAATAAAGAACAAAGTGATTCTCTTCGCACTAAATTTGAGAATTTATTGAACAAAAAAGTAAGGATGAATTTCAAAATAGATACAACTTTAATAGGTGGTTTTTTAGCTAAAGTTGACGATACAGTTTATGATGCTTCTTTTTTGCATCAGTTGGATTTGTTAAAAAAACAGTTTTTAACAAGTTCGCTTAATTTAAACTAAAATGAATTTTAAGCCTGGGGCTTATCAGCCACTGGTTGAAAGGGACTATCATTATGGCAGAAGTTAAACCGGACGAAATATCGGCGATATTAAGAAAACAACTTTCCGGATATGAAAGTGAAGTTGATATTTATGATGTAGGAACCGTTTTGCAGGTTGGCGATGGAATTGCAAGAGTCTACGGTTTGTCAAAAGTTATGGCGAGTGAGCTGGTAGAATTTCCAAACAATGTTTTGGGAATGGTTTTGAATCTTGAAGAAGACAGCGTCGGCTGCGTGCTGTTTGGAGAATCTACCTTAGTTAAAGAGGGCGATACGGTTAAAAGAACAAAACGTGTCACTTCCATCCCTGTTGGCGAACAAATGCTTGGAAGGGTGATAAATCCTTTAGGAGTTGCAATAGATGGAAAAGGTGCTATTAACACTAAAGATTTTCTCCCTGTTGAAAGGAAAGCATTAGGAGTGATTCAGAGACAGCCTGTAAAAGAACCTTTACAAACAGGAATTGCGCCAATTGATGCTATGATTCCAATAGGAAGAGGTCAGAGAGAATTAATAATTGGTGATAGGCAAACCGGAAAAACTGCGGTTGCAATTGACACAATCATAAATCAGAAATACACTCATTCAGAAGAAGCTAAAGCTCTAGGTATAAAGCCTGTTTATTGTATTTATGTTGCCATAGGACAAAAAAGTTCTACGATTGCACAAGTAGTTGCAAAACTTCATGAATATGGAGCAATGGAATATACAACCGTTGTTTCTGCTTCTGCATCTGAACCTGCGCCGCTACAATTTATTGCTCCCTACTCTGGGGCTACTTTGGGAGAATTCTTCCGTGACTCTGGAAAACATGCTTTGGTTATTTATGATGATCTTTCAAAACAAGCTGCTGCATACAGAGAGCTTTCTTTGCTATTAAGAAGACCGCCGGGACGAGAGGCCTATCCTGGTGATGTTTTTTATCTTCATTCAAGATTGCTTGAGCGTGCATCAAAATTGAGTGAAGGCCTAGGCGGGGGTAGCTTGACTGCTCTTCCAATAATAGAAACTCAGCAGGGTGACGTATCCGCGTATATTCCTACAAACGTTATTTCAATTACTGATGGACAGATTTATCTGGAATCAAGTTTGTTCAATTCTGGAGTAAGACCTGCAATTAACGTGGGAATTTCTGTTTCCCGTGTGGGTGGAAATGCTCAAATTAAAGCAATGAAAAAAGTAGCAGGGAGCTTAAAACTTGACCTTGCACAATATAGAGAATTGGAAGCTTTTGCAAAGTTCGGTTCCGACCTTGATAAAGCAACTCAAAAAACTTTGGCTAAAGGTTCAAGACTTGTTGAATTATTAAAACAAGGACAGTATAAACCTGTTCCGGTCGAAAGACAGGTCGTAAGCATTTATGTTGGAACTAATGGTTACCTGGATGATGTTTCTGTCCACGATGTAAAAAGATTTGAGGATGAATTTATTGAGTATGTTGCTGTTAACTACAGCGGCGTTCTCGAAGCAATAAAAAAAGATAAAGATTTGAAAGAAGAAACAATCGAACAAATTAAAAAAGCGGTAAAAGATTTCCTTTCTATTTTTAAGAAAAGTTCATAATTATTTTTATTAGATATGGCGACGTTAAGAGATATTAAGAGAAGGATAGTTGGTGTAAGGAACACAGAAAAGATTACTAAGGCGATGAAGATGGTTGCCGCAGCTAAACTCAGAAGGGCCCAAGAAAATGTTATTAATGCAAGGCCTTATGCACAAAAAATAGCGCAATTTCTTCCTCATCTTGTTACTTACGAAGACTTAAGTAATAATCCTTATTTAAAAGAACGAAATGGGAAAACCACATTGGTGGTTACAGTAACTGCCGATAGAGGTTTATGTGGGGCTTTCAATGCGAATCTCATAAAAGAAAGCGAAAATTATATTCAGGAAAGGTTTTTTCAGAATACTCCTGATGCAAAAATTTATTGTGTCGGTAGAAAAGGAGCCGAACACTTTGCTAGAACAAACTATAATATTATCAGTAAAAAAACGGGTATTTTTTCTTCTTTAGATTTTCATACTGCTGTTACTATTTCTAACGAGCTGATAAAACTATATATGGATGAGGTTGTTGATAAGGTTGTCATTGTATATAATGAATTTAAGTCGATAATTCATAGTAAAGTTGTAGTCCAACAATTTCTGCCAATTCATATTAAAAGGGCGGAAGAGGAAGAGAGGTATTATCCTAATTTCATTTATGAACCAAGCCAGGGAGATATATTTAGATATTTGCTTCCTAAACATCTTAATGCTCAAATTTGGAGGATTCTTTTAGAATCTTATGCCGCAGAACTCGGTGCTAGAATGACTGCTATGGATAATGCTACAACAAATGCCGATGAGTTGATAAAGAAACTTCAACTGACTTACAACAAAGAGAGACAAGCCGCTATTACCACGGAAATTCTTGAAATTGTTTCCGGCGCCAACGCACTTAAAGCAACAGAATAATAAGGACGAATATTATTTAATCCCATGTTTGAAGAATTATCATATAAATTAGACACAGCTATCAAAAAAGTTACCGGACAGGGTAAACTCACCGAGAAAAATATCTCCGATAGCTTGCGCGAGATTAGACGAATACTTCTGGATGCAGATGTTAATTATCTTGTTGCCAAAAATTTTATTGATGAGGTTAGTAAGAAAGCTCTCGGCCAGAATGTATTAACATCAATTACACCCGGCCAATTAATCACAAAAATAATTTACGATGAGCTTACACAACTTTTAGGTGGTGCAAGACAAGAGATAAAAATAAATGCTTCAGGAATTACTACAATTCTCATAATTGGTTTGCAAGGTTCCGGTAAAACAACTTTTTGTGCGAAAATAGCCAAGAGATTAAAAGAACAGGGAAGAAGAATTTTACTTATAGCTGCAGATGTTTACAGGCCTGCCGCAATTGACCAATTAAAAACACTTGCCTACAGTTTGGCAATTAATGTTTATTCGGTTGAAGAGAAAGATCCTAAAAAAGCTGTCAAGGAAGGTTTGGACTCTGCCAAACAAAATAATTATGATACGGTTATAATAGATACTGCCGGCAGATTGCATGTTGATGAAGAAATGATGAACGAAGCTTCTGCAATAAAAGATATGGTTCAACCTACAGAAACACTTTTTGTGGTTGATTCTATGTCTGGTCAGGACGCTGTGAACTCTGCAAAAGCTTTTAATGAAAAAGTTAGTTACGATGGAATTGTGTTGACTAAATTAGACGGAGATGCAAGAGGTGGTGCTGCCTTATCAATTAGGTCTATAGTTGGTAAACCCATCAAATTTGTCAGTAATGGTGAAAAACTGAAAGACCTCGAATTATTCTATCCTGACAGGCTTGCCTCAAGGATTTTGGGCAAAGGTGATATAGTCTCCCTGGTTGAAAAAGCCCAGGAAAACATGGAAAATATGGAGGCTGAGAAGCTTGAGGAAAAAATAAGGAAAAATAAATTTGATTTTGAGGATTTTCTTAAGCAAATTAAAGCAATTAAGAAAATGGGTTCTTTGTCTTCGCTGCTTTCTATGGTTCCTGGACTTGGAAATCAGCTAAAAAATGCCCAAATTGATGATAAGGCTATTATAAAAGTTGAAGCAATTATAAATTCTATGACTCTCCGTGAAAGAAAGGAGCCTAGAATTCTTAACGGCAATAGAAGAAAAAGAATTGCGAGAGGGAGTGGTACCTCTATTCAGGATGTTAATCGCCTAGTAAAACAATTTGGTGAAATGAAGAAAATGATGGGCAGGTTAACAAAAAAGAATTTTAATAGTTCAGTAATGAGAAACTTAAAATATAATTGAAAAAATAATTTCAGGAGGTTATAAGATTTGGCAGTAAAGTTGAGACTTAGGAGAATGGGTAAGAAAAAGCAGCCTATATATAAAATAGTTGCTGCAGATGCACGTTCACCAAGAGATGGAAAATTTATTGAAGATTTAGGTTTGTATAATCCTTTAACAAAACCGCATACTGTAAATTTAAAAGAAGAAAGAGTTAATTACTGGTTAAGCAACGGTGCACAACCTACAGACACAGTAAGGAGTCTTCTAAGACAAAAAGGAATTACTTTAAAAAAAGAATTGCTAAAAAGAGGTCTCTCTGAAGAGAAGATTGCTGAAGAACTCGAAAAGTGGGAGAAAATGAAGGAAGCTTCCGTGAGCACGGCAAAGAGAGCTCCTAAAGACAAAGAAACAATTGAACCAAAGGCGGAAGAACCGGTGGAGGAACAAGAACTTCCGGCTGAGGAAAATGAAGAAAAAACAAGTGAAGAAAGTACAACGGAAGTAAAGGGTGCTGCTTCTGATGAGGATTAGTCCGAAACTTTCGGGTTGTATTCTCCTGTACTATTATTAATTCCAAAAGCTCCCGTGCTCTTCAAGGAGGCTTATTTATATGAAAGAATTCATTGAATTCATATCGAAACATCTGGTTGATAATCCTGACGGGGTTGCTGTCGAGGAAAAGAAACCCGAGGAGAATAAGGTGGTTTTAACTTTAAAAGTTAAACCTGAAGACGTCGGTAAGGTGATTGGTAAACAAGGCAAAACTGCCCAGGCTATGAGAACTTTGCTGACGGCTATTGCTGCGAAAGAGGGGAAAAGAGCTATCTTAGAAATTTTGGACTAAGGCTTTTCCCATTGGATTGTGAACGAATTTTTTTTGATAGGAAAGGTTGTTTCAAGCTACGGCAAGGATGGATTTGTAAGTACAATTTCTTATTCGGATTTTCCTCGGAGATTCTATTCTCTCAAAAAAGTTTATGTAGAATTTTTTGATGAGAAGAAGCAGTTTGTTGTTGAAAAGGTAAGAAAAAAAGAAAATTCTTTTTTATTTAAGTTTAAAAATTTTGATTCTGATTCTGATGTTCAGGTTCTGATTGATAAATTTATATACATAAACGAACAAGACGCTGTTAAATTACCCAAAGATTATTTTTTTGTTCATGATATTATTGGGAGTATAGTCTATCAAAACGGAAAAATAATCGGAAAAGTGATTGATGTTCTTTCTCTTCCTGCAAATGATGTGTTTGTAATAGAAAAAGATGGAACCGAAATATTATTTCCGGCAGTTAAGAAATACATGGAAAGTATCGATGCAAAGGAAAAAGTTATAATTATTAAACATGATGTTGATTTATATGATGAGGATTGACATTATAACTGCTGTTCCGGATTTGCTTGTGAGCCCTTTGAATACGAGCATAATAAAAAGAGCTCAGGACAAAAAGAAGATTTCGGTTCAGATTCATAATCTGCGGGATTATGCTATTAACAAACATAAGCAGATTGATGATAAACCTTACGGCGGCGGCCCGGGTATGATTTTAAGACCTGAGCCTTTTTTTGATTGTATCGAAAAACTTCAAAGTGAAAGAGATTACAATCATGTTATTTTTATGACGCCAAAAGGCAAATTATTTAATCAGAAAACTGCGAATAAATTTTCTCTCGCTAAGAATATTTTAATAATTGCCGGGCACTATAAAGAGATTGATGACAGAGTGAGAGAAAAATTTGCAACTGATGAGATCTCAATCGGGAATTTTATATTAACAGGCGGTGAGCTTCCTGCATTGATAATTATAGATGCTATAGCAAGATTAATTCCCGGCGTTTTGAATGACAGTGAATCCGCATTGAATGATTCTTTCCAAGACGGAGAGACGATTGAGGCACCGCAGTTTACAAGGCCTGCTGAATATAAAGGAATGAAAGTTCCTGAAATATTACTTTCGGGAAATGAGAAAGAAATAAAGAAATGGAAAGCTGAGCAATCAGCTAAATTAACTGAAAAATGGAAGAATTATAATAATTAGTATAGTGGAGTAAGACAATGGTAGATATAAACAAAGTTGTGCCGGAGCAGTTGAAAAAGGAAGTACCGGCATTCAATGTGGGCGACCACGTGCGCGTTCACGTACGTGTTATTGAAGGCGACAAAGAAAGAATACAGCCTTACGAAGGCGACGTTATTTCAATAAGAGGCAGTGGCTTAAGTAAAACTTTTACCGTAAGGAAAATATCCAGCGGCATTGGTGTGGAAAGAATATTCCCGGTTCACTCACCCAAAATTGCCAAGATTGAGTTGATGAAAGAAGGCGACGTTAGAAAAGCCAAGCTTTATTATCTTAGAAATCTTGCCGGTAAAGCAGCCAAGATTAAGACTAAGAATACTTAAGTCTTTATATCATAATTTTACAATTCTGAGCGCCTCGAAAAGAATTAGTCGAGACGCTCTTTTTGATTTAAATCTCGCTTTTTAGAACCCTCTTTTCTTAATTCTACAAAATCTCTATCTTAAACAAATAATTATTAGGTTTTACTTGTATTAAAAAAGACAAATAGAATGGACTTATTTCTCCCAAATAATATCTTTACAAGATTAATTAACAGAAGGTTACAAGGAATAAACGTTAATTTTGTTCCTGCTGCGATGGTTGCAAAGAAGATTAAAGAAACCCCTGGCTCAGCGGGTTTTATTCCTACCAGTGATTTAATAACCAGTAGGGAATTATTCGTTTCTCAATCAAATGGAATCTCTTTCGAAGGAAATTTGTGTAATGCGTATATCTATTATTTATCAAGAGATAGTGCATTAAAAGAAATGAACATACTGGGAGACATTTCCACTTTGGAGATTCTTCTAAGCAAGATTTTCCTCAAGGAAATGTATAATGCTGATATTGAGGT
>JBJKPP010000284.1:0-8852 GCA_046706145.1 Ignavibacteriaceae bacterium
TTCCCACACAGGCAACAGCCCTGTATGACGGTAATGTGCCAGCATAGAATTAATAAAATCGCTGACCCTATTTCTTTGAATTATAGTAAGTAGAGGATGTTCAGCCCTAAAAGTATCCCATAGCGAAAAGACTGTGTATTGAGTGTAACCTTTCGCCTTATGGACTAAACTGTCCGCTCCTTTATAGTTGCCGTTAAGATCACTAAAAATATTTGGGGTAATAAGAGTATGGTATAACGCTGTGTAGAAGATTTCTTTTAGCTGTTTGTCATCGGTTTGAATTTTTATCTTACTTAGTTGAGCCTGCCAAACCTTTGCAGCATCGTTCTTAACTTTCTCGAAGTCCCATCCAGGTATGTCCGAATTCAAATCTTTCATCGCTCCTTCAATATTTGCAGATGAAAGTCCAACTTTTACCAGCACCTGATCATTTTTTTGAGTATCGAATTTGAAAATTCCTTTTAGGTCAATCCCTTTAGCGCTTTTTTGATCTCTCACTAATTTATTATTCAAACTAAATAAACTGCTTGTGAAAGGTTGAGAAAATTTTGCAGCAAAATAAACTCTTTGATCCTTTGCCCAGCCTGAGGACATTCGATATCCTACGATTGTATTATCATTAATAATTTTTATGTATGCATCTGTAGTATGATCCCAATTGATGTGAAAGTTTAAGTTCAATACAATCACTGCATCTTTAGTTTTTGGAAAAGTGTATTTCTGAAACCCTGCACGTTTTGAAGCAGTCATTTCTGCCTTAATACCAAAGGTTTTTAGCAATACAGAATAGTAACCCGGCGAAGCAACTTCATCTTTATGTGAAAAGAAGGAGCAAAGTCTGTTTAATTTTGCGGTATCAGCATCAGAATTAACAGATAAAACTGCTGGCATAGACGAGATATCACACAAATCTCCTATACCTGTACCGCTGAGGTGAGTATGACTAAATCCGACTATTACGCTGTCGGAATAATTGTAGCCGGAACACCAATCCCAGCCTGCAGTTCCATTATCAGGACTAAGCTGAACCATCCCGAAAGGTACAGTTGCACCAGGATAAGTGTGGCCATGCGCCGCCGTTCCGATAAAAACATTTACATAGTCATTGGGGTATAATTTACTATTATTTGTCTGGGCAGAAACATGAAGTGTAAAAAATAGAATTAATAAAATTGAAATGTTTCTTAATGCTTTAATCATAGTTTTGTTCATAATAATTCTCGTGTGAAAATGAATTAGTTTAGTAATTTATAAGTTTAGCAATTGTGGTTTTTCATTGTAGAGTTTCAGAATTAATTCTCCGAATAATGTATTTGCCCATGCAAACCATTTGCGTGTGAAGTCGGCAGGGTTATTCATATTAAAAGACTCATGCATGAATCCTGTTCCGGCATTGCTTTTTACAAGCATGTTCAAGCACTCGGAAATTTCATTGTTGTCATCGCTTGTAAAAGCCCTAATCATAATGCCGATCGGCCAGATTTTGTCTAGCCCGGTGTGGGGACTTCCAACCCCTTCTGCTGCGGTGCCTTTAAAGAAATATGGATTAGAGCTGCTCAAAACAAAGTGTCGTGTATTTTTATAAATTGTATCTTTGGCAGGTACACAATCTAAATAGGGAAGAGATAAAAGGCTCGGTACATTTGCGTCGTCCATAAAAAGCCTATTCCCAAAACCATCAACTTCGTAAGGGAAAATATCACCAAAATCCAGATGATGAATAATTGCGAACTGCTGTAAAGCTTCTTCTACTTCGTTTGCCAGACTATTACAATCTTCAGAAAAAGTTTTGTCATTTTTTATTTTTACAGACATTTCCGATAGTTGTCTTAAAGATTTCACTGCAAAATAATTTGAAGGAACAAGGAAGGGATATATCGTTGCATCATCGGAAGGACGAAACATGGAACAAATTAATCCTACAGGTTTTATAGGGTTTCCGTAACCACCGCCGGGTAATGTATCAGTCGGATTTGGGGTTATGCGTTCAAATTTATACGGACCATGTCCGTTCTTACGCTGCTGCTGTCTAAAGGTCTTTACAACTAGTTTCATTGCATCGAGCCATTTAGCATCAAAAGGAGAAGTATCTCCTGTTGTTTTCCAGTATTCGTGCGCTAAACGAATAGGATAGCATAAAGAATCAATTTCCCACTTGCGTTCATGGAGCTGTGGTTTCATCGTAGTTAAATCTTTGTCCCATTCACTTCCCGTTGGGCCGTAATTAAATGCGTTTGCGTAAGGATCGATAAGAATGCATTTTGTCTGCCTGTTTATAACGCCTGCAATTAGTTTTTTTAATTTTTCATCGTCCTTTATTAAAGGAAGATATGGCCAAACCTGTGCGCTGGAATCTCTGAGCCACATTGCATTTATATCGCCTGTAATTACAAATGTATCCGGTCTGCCATTCAATATTTGATATTTAACAGTTGTATCAAGCGTGTTGGGGAAACAATTTTCGAAAAGCCACGAGATTTCCTTATTACTTACATTATTTTTGATCTCAGCAATTTTAGCTTCAACAGCCTGACTGGTAAATTTACGTTTATCCAGAGGTGGTCTTTTGCTTTGATAATCCTCTAAAGCAAAGATTGGCTCCATATTAATTTTGCTTATGGAAAGACCGGCAAGTGCTAGTCCGCTTGTTTTTATGAAATCTCTGCGTGATGGCATTTTTTATTCCGTAAAGTTTGTATAAAGTTGATTCTAATTGTAGTAACCCGAAAATCTACCTTGTCATTTCGATCCCGGCCTGTCGGGAGAGAAATCTCATGTTTAAACCAATTAGTGAGATTTCTCAGTCGCTCCGCTCTTTCGAAATGACACATCTACTTTTGGGTCGCCTCATGACATACCATAAAATTACCATACTACCTATATCCTATTTTATTAAAGACACTGTCTTTCCATTAGTCTCTAACATTATCTTACCGGTGTTACGTTCTGCGATTAGCATTCTTGTCCTTCCTGCTGGAACCGGAATCCTTACAAGATGATTATCGAAATAAACTTTCCTTTCACAATTAGACGCAGTCTCATTAATACAAATTACAAAGGCATATTTGTCTGTGTCCAAAACTCTGACTGTAACCGGAATATCTGAATAATGAGCGTCTATACCCGAATATCTTAGCACCGAATTAAATAGCGCAATAAGAGGGCCCTCTTCATTAGCATATCCTAAAGGTAATGGTTCGTGAAGAATGTTGCCTTTTAAAATATCAAGAGTTGGCGAATCATTTTTCCGTAAATATTCAATTTTTCCGGCGTCAAATGTCACGTAAGAAAATTGTCCACTGTTAGAGAGACTCCAGTTTGTTTTTTCATAATGACTAACAGGAGCACTTTCACAATTTTCATTAAGATGTTTTATTGCATCTGTAATTTTTCCGTATTCATTCCCATCCAGGGCACCGGTTATTAGTACTTTTGTTCCTCTTTGTGATGCTTTATAAATTTGAACTGCCGCAGAATCATCAAGCATTTCAGGATCAGGCAGTATAATTAGTTTTGCACCTTCCAATCTTTCTTTTGTTAAATCATATTCTGATAACATTGTTGGAACAACTCCAAAATTATCTGCAAGAATCCGAATCATCTTTTGCACATCGTCCATTGGATTTTGTCTGGCCGAGAATAATTTAGAGTAGGGGATTACAAGAATTACAGAATCTTTCTTAAAATCATTGAGGTATTTCTCAGCTTCTTTGAAAAAATGTGCATATTTAATTAAAGCTTCAATCTCGGGTTTGGCAGTTCCGTCTGGACGGAAGAATCCTATAACAGATTCATTATCGTTTGGCTGGTATGGATTAATATTCCATGCCCATTCAAGCACGCCGGCACCTCTTCCTGCAAAAGCATAAGCAAATTTTCTTTCCAGAAGTTTAGCTGCACTAAGAGGCGAATACCATGGTTCTCCGTCTATATTTTCATAACGCATTATACCTGTTTCCGAAACTAGATTTGGCTCTTCAGGAACTTTTGTGGAAACTACATCCCAAAGAAGATTATCATTAAACCACCAATCATGAATTGATGTGAAATCGACTGACTTGTAATGAAATTGTTGTGCAGGTCTTGTCATAGTTCCGCCTTCGTCTTGACCTAGCGTAACGAGTTCATTGCCTCCTACAGTTTTTATTGTTTTGGTTAGTTCTGCTGCCCAATCTGCTACGACCTTTTGTGTGAAGAGTTCGAAGTCCAGGCCTTTCCTTGGATGAAGGTCTTGTCTCATTCTAGCGTAAGTTAGGTCTTCTGCTGAAGGAACAGAGTAAATGTTTCCGTTTGCATCACGCCAGTCATCCAATAATTCATCTTTATCTGAGTCGTGGCGTTTCTCAATAAATTCTTTCCAGGCTTCTGCTTCGTATTTATCGTTAATGGGCAGATTGTGCCAAATTTGATCGGGCAGAGAATATGATGGTTCATTTATTAGATCATAAGTAATCCACCCGACGTTTTTATACCTAGATGCAATCAGCGTAATAAAAGATTTTTGCCATAATAATGCACGGGGATCAAGGTACGGGTTGCTTCCACCATTAAGCGGAGGACTAAACGCAAAAATATTAAAACAAACTATGATGTTATGCTTCGCTGCTGTTTGAACAAAGGCATCAATTGATCTCAAAACACTTTCATCGATTGCACCCGGGTCAAGCATCATGCGTGACCACGCGGTCCAAATTCCAGTCCGAATGAAGTTTACACCAAGCTTTTCCATCTCTGCAAAATCTTTGTTCCAGATATAAGGATTAGGCTCAATCAAAAATTTTCTATCTACATCCGAAGCCATGTAAGTTGTGCCAACGATGGGGAAGATTTTCCCATTTTTTCTAATCCAATCTTTTGAAACACTAAGCTTGGGCCCGGATTTGATTAAAGATTCATCCCAAACCCAAAATCCTGTTTTTATAGAGTTTGGCTGCCAGCCTACGTTTGGGACTTTTACGGTCACTGTGTATAAGCCTGGTTCGAGATTTTTACTAACGTTAATAGGTACTTCAGATGTTTTGAAGTTAGCATATCCTTTTAGTTCAAAAGTGCTTTTGAAAACCTGTTGTCCCGAAGTACTTGTGACTGTAAGTTGTGCAGGAACAGAAGATTCTTGATTTGCCTTTTCTCCAGGTCTAAATAAATTAATTCTAATAACCGGAGTTTCTGTTTGCTTAACGGAGGCATCTATAGGATTTGCCTGCAGCATTACTGATTTTTCGTTGGCTAATTCAACACATCTCTTAATTATATCTCCCGATATTTTTGCATCGGATGGTTCAAGAATCCACCGGGCGCCTGCTTCGCTCCCCTGAAGTCTATCGATTTCCAGCAGAGGACAGGCAATAGGTAAGTCATTGGAATTCACAATGTGAACCAACGGTCTTAATACTGCATCCATCGGTCCCGAACTTCCATCTGTTCCCGGATAATATGCTTTTGTTGTGAATCGTACAATTAATTCAAATACTTTTGAAGGCATTGGAAATTCCGAAGCATCAAATTCCGATTTATTAACGCTGACAACTTTGGCTCCTTCGGAATAAAATTTAGATGAACTAAGCGCCACCGTGTCGGCAGGGCCAATTAAAAGCAAATGTGCATATGTCGATTGGGGAGTTCCAAGAATCCATTTCCCGGGAGTTTGCCACATTACCGGCTGGTGAAACGGATAACCACCAAAAACAATTAGGTTACCACCATTTTGAATGAATGAGTAAATAGCATCCCACGCATCTACAGGGAAAGCGCTTCCATATGGTAGAATTAATGTCGAATAATTTTGAACAGTTAATTTCTTATTGATAGATTCAACATTATCCAAATAGTCAACGTTGAAATTGCTTAAGCTTTTCTTAAGAACAGTTTGGTCAATTGCGGGTGCATTAACAGTGGGGAAATCTTTAGCAAGAAAACATGCTATTGTTTTTTGCTTTCCTTCATTTCCCGCTTTATTTGAAATTGCATAGCTTGACGCTTGAAAAAGACCTATTAACAGAAGGCTCAGGCAAAAGGATTTCAGAAGTAGTTTATGTTTCATAATATTAACGAAGTTGGATTGCGGAGGATTATACATATTAAGAGTTTTATTTTGTGATAAAAATTATGTTTTTCTTCAATTGATTTGAGTCAGAGAGCATTGGAATTTTTTGTTTCATAATATAATGAAATTGAAGATTATATTTTGAAATCCGGCTTAATGGTAGTGGGCTAATTTCATTTGGAAAATATAGATCAACTTGCCATTCTGAACCTGCCTGCCGCAGGCAAGTTCAATTCAGAATCTACAGTTAAACTAGCAGATCCCGAATCAAGCCCGCCTGCCGGACGGGCAGGTTCGGGATGACAAGTTATGAAATTAGCCCACTACTGGACTTAATGCCTCAGGCAGGTTTAACTTTGTTCTCGTTATTCATAAGTTACATATATTATTTTACATTTTTCTACAAGCTAAACACATATCTTAAATTATCAGCAATAATTGCAGAATTACATCATGAAAAAATACTTATGCCTTGTAATAGGAATTCTATTTCTTTCCCAATTTACCTTTGCTCAGCCGGAAACGACAAATACCAACGAAAAATATCCTAAGCGAGAACTAAGAGGAGCGTGGATTGCCACGGTTAAGAATATTGACTGGCCTTCCACAAACCAGCTTACCACAAATGAACAGAAGGTGGAACTGGTAAATATTTTTGATAAACTGAAAGAGGCTGGAATAAATATAGTTTATTTTCAGATTAGGACAGAATGTGATGCATTGTATGATTCTCCGTATGAACCATGGTCTTACTGGCTAACCGGAAAACAAGGCAAGGCTCCGGATCCATATTACGACCCTTTGTCTTTTGCAATCCAGTTGGCTCATGAGAGAGGGATGGAAATTGAAGCGTGGTTTAATCCTTATAGAGCCGTTAGAAGTGTGGGAGATTATGAAGTCAGCCCTACACATATTTCAAAAACACATCCTCAGTGGATACTGGATTTTGAGGATTCAAAGATTCTTAATCCGGGTATTCCGGCTGTAACAGATTATATCGTAAAAATAGTTTCCGATGTTGTTCAACGATATAATATTGACGGTGTTCACTTTGATGACTATTTTTATCCCTACGTTCCTCATATTACAAACCAGGATTCCGCAACATTCGCAAAGTATAAGGGAAACTTTACAAACATTGATGATTGGAGAAGAAATAACGTTAATAATATGATAGCAAAAGTTTACGAGGCAGTTAACAAAATTAATCCAAGGGTCAGATTCGGTGTTAGTCCTTTTGGTATAGTTGAAAATAAATATGCAGGTACGGATGGTTTCAATGCATATGATAAAATTTATTGTGATCCTTTAGCCTGGCTGAAAGATAAAACAGTCGATTATATAGTACCCCAGCTTTATGCTGCAATAGGCAATGAGAAAATGGATTATAAAAAACTTGCCTACTGGTGGGCGACTGTTACAAATGAAAGACAATTGTATATAGGACAATATTCAAGCGAAATGATGAGCCCAGGTTGGAAAGGTTCGCCTTCTGAAATAGGGGATGAGATAAGATTAAACAGGAGTATAAATAATATTGATGGCGAGGTTTTCTTTAGTGCAAAATCAATTACTCAGAATTATTCCGGTATGATAGATACGTTGAAAAAGTTTTACAAATATCCTGCACTGCTGCCAGTTATGACGTGGAAAGATTCGAGCACACCGCCTTCGCCAATGAATCTGGATGTTGACGGAAATGCCTTACCATTATATAGAAGACTGACATGGGATATGCCATATTATCTGGACAAGTTTAAGAAAAGTTTCAATTATGTAATTTACCGTTTTGAGGATACTGACAATATAGATATAAAGAACGCAGCAAAGATTATCTATATAACACATAATGGTAATACTAGCTATACGGATTTTCAGCCGCTAACTAAAGGGAAAAGCTATACTTATGTGGTAACTGCTATAGATTGTATGCAAAAAGAAAGCCCTAAGTACGACCAGGTAAAAATAAAGATTGAATAAAAACGGCTTGCATTCAAAACAAAAGTTTTTATAATATTGTATATGCAATTTTTATTCATACTAACCAGAAACTGCAAGGAGTAGATAAATGGCTTACGTAATCACAAAATTGTGCCTAAATTGCAAAGACTTAGCCTGTACTCTTGTCTGCCCTGTTGATTGTATTTATGAATACAAAGGGGATGATGAATCTATACCGAAAGAAATGGTTCTTATAGATCCGGACGAATGTATAGACTGTAACGCTTGCGTTCCCGAATGTCCGTGGGAGGCAATATTTGAGGAGGAAATGGTTCCTGAAGTATTTAAGGATGATATTGAATTAAATGCGAGAATTGTGGATAAAGAAAGAGAAGTTCCTCCAAGACCTGACGATATCAAAACTCCTACACCGGAGGAAGTAAAAGCAAACAAAGAAAAATGGGGATATACTGAATAATAAAATTCTGCTTAACAGAATTTTGGATATCCTTTTTAAAATCTTTATTTAATTAAAGTCTTGCTTCACTATCTAGGCTTTTATGTTTAGTTAGAGGGTAAGACTTTTTTTATGTTTTGCTGTAAACTTTATACAGAAGTGCTTAGAAATAATAGTTGACTCAAGATTTGTTTTGCCAAATTGACAAAAGGAAATCCCAATAATATCTTCCTTCAAAAAAGGGTTTTAAATGGGGTATAAAGCCGTTATAAAGGGCTTTTTGTTGCGGCCAAAAACTATTTGATTTTGAGCGATAAACATAGTTTATTTTTACGTAAGAACATTGAGAAAGTGTGACAAAATTACAAAGTTAATGGGTGACTAATTCTATTGGAGGAAAATAATTTTCAT
>JBJKPP010000285.1:0-9006 GCA_046706145.1 Ignavibacteriaceae bacterium
CCTATTTGAAACAGCTATTAGCTATCATTTATGCGTTAAAGAAAGACTCAAAAACAAACTATGAAGAAGTCCTTAAACTAATAAAGTGTTACGAATATTTTGAAATCGGAGAATCCGAGTATCTTATTTATACTGCACAATCACCTAATATCATAGCCGCCAGACTAACTCCATTGTTTAAAAGTCATGAAAGGTTATTAATAATCAAAGTAGCCAACCCAAAACAAGGCCTCTTAACCAAGCAAGATTGGAAATGGGTTGCCGACCACCCTTCTTAATAATTACTTTTTTTTGTAACCAGTTCAATCTGTAAGATTCCAATAAGGTATTTAATTACTCTAATATCAGGCATTAAGATAATGAAAATATAAACATAGATATGCGCAGACACCCAGTAAAAAAACTTTTTAATTCTGTAAAGAGGTTAATAGGCTTTATTATTATTGTCGCAGTTATTATTCTTTTGTTCTGGTTAATATATGGAGGACTGATGGAATTCTTAAACCTTAAATAAAAATAATAAGAAGCCAAAACCTGACGACTCTTTCCAACAGATTCTACCATTTAAAAATACAAACAGGTTTAAAATGAAGAACATGCTCTCAAAACTAATAGACGTGACATGAGCCCATCCAATAATGGAAAGGTAAATAGTGGAATGCTCGCAAGCCTTACCCCCTTTGCGAGCATATTTATTTTAAATTAAGATGGACTGAGAAAATTTGTCTTGAACTTTATCCAAAAAATGAGCAAATTAAAATAATTGCTATTGACTGAATTCAATAGTAAATCATAAATAATAATTATGAGATGCCCGCAACTGCCCTCCGTTACGGGTATCTTTATTTTAAATTAAATCAAACAGAGACACTACCAAAATCTTTACTTTTATTTAACAGAGTTCTCTATTGAATGTTAAATTCTTTTGGTTTAATTTCAATATGCTATTGTTCGACTGAACATTCTTTCACACAAATAACCCACTGGGTTAGCTACAAAGATAGTTTGTTATTTCAATTTAAATCGTGACCTTAGATTGGAGAAAAAGGAAATGGAAGTTAAAATTGAAAATGGTAAACTCATCATCAGCACTAAATTACAAAAACCAACGCCCAGTACATCTTGGAAAAAAGTTACCATTGATCTGAGCACTTATATAAAAAAATGGTAATTTATAGACGGGACATGCTGACTACACACCATGAACAGCCGCATATTAAGATAAGAGGCTTCTACAGAGTTTACACAATTGAATATTTTCATTAGACAACTAATTAACCTATGAAAGGAGAGTAAAATAATGAACTGGTATTTAAAGGTAGTTAAAGACAACTACGCTAATTTTACCGGACGGGCGAGACGTAAGGAATATTGGATGTTTGTATTGTTTAATGTGATTTTTGCGATAGTTGCGTTGATAATAGATAACATAATAGGTACAAGCTTTAGCATTGGAGAGGGGGCTTACGCCATGCATCTGCCCTACGGCTGGATATATTTGATCTACACTTTAATTGTACTTATACCATCGCTGGCAGTATTAGTTAGAAGACTCCATGACATTGGAAAAAGCGGATGGTGGTTTTTCATTGCCTTTATTCCACTTATTGGGGCCATTTGGCTTTTAGTTCTAACGGTCACAGACGGAAATCCGGGGAGTAATATTTATGGACTGTCTCCGAAGGCTCCAACATCAAACGAAATGCAGACTGACAACAAAATATAGAAAGTCAAAACCTCTATTTGAAGGCTAGGCAATAGTCGGCAAACAAATATATAGATGCAACTTTAGGAGACAGTGACAGAGATGGCACAATTTGCAATCTTATACTTTGCTGAGGGTTAACGCTAATACGCCGGGATCTGTGTGTGGGAATATCCGTTGCTAGATATTCATGCAACAACAGCGTAAATGGATTTCTCTTCATGTATGGATAAGATAGGAGGATAGAAATAGAGTGAAAAGGTTACTCGATTGGAATTCTATTTGGCCAAACGCTATTTCTATTTTGCGCATCTGGATAGGTGTTGTATTTATTTATTATTCACACCACTTCTACGATCCGTTTCACATGAGCCACTTCATAGATTTTCTAAACAGCTACCACATACCTTTCCCATCCTTCAGTGCGTATCTTTCAAAAACAGTTGAGTTTTTTGGAGGAATATGCTTGGTGCTAGGAATTTTCACAAGGATCGCTTGCGTTTTTATGATTATAAATATGTCGGTAGCCACATTTGTTACCCAGAGAGGAGAAGTGTTCGGGGACGGAATACATACTTTTCTTTTACTTTTGATTTCCCTTGTAATATTACTATCTGAGCTTGACAAGTTTACACTC
Organism: Ignavibacteriaceae bacterium; assembly: GCA_046706145.1. Classification (GTDB taxonomy): domain Bacteria; phylum Bacteroidota; class Ignavibacteria; order Ignavibacteriales; family Ignavibacteriaceae; genus JBJKPP01. Next base: position 2,343 of record JBJKPP010000285.1, read on the forward strand.
GACAGGCTAATTTGGAAGAAAGTCTCCAGAAAGTAGGGTGATTAAAGATGCGAATAAACAAAATCTCATTTGCCATTTTCTCTGTTCTCTTGAACTTTATTATGCTTTCCTCCTCTTCAGGTCAAACCATAGATGATCAAAGTATTTCAAAAAGCACTAAACCATACAGCACAACAGTGATTCCGGTAGGGTTCGACCCGCGATATATAGTGGTTGCAGATGTAAATCACGACAACAAGCCGGACATTATCGTAGTAAATGTAAACAGCCGAGTAAAGGGCGGGGCTGGGTCAATCAGTGTTTTACTCGGTGACGGGAAAGGCAATTTTCGGCTTGCAGCAGGCTCTCCATTTCCGGCAGGACACCATCCGCATGACATTGGGATTGGGGATTTCAACGGGGATGGAAATTTGGATTTGGTGGTACCGGATCACCAAACGCCGTACGTTCGCCTTTTACTCGGAGATGGAGAAGGGAGATTTCGGGAAGCGCCGAATTCTCCGTTCGCTACGAAGTCTAACCCGCATCCTCATGGTGTAACGGTTGGACATTTTTGCGGGAGGGACAAGCCGCTTGATGTGGTAATCGACAGCTGGGGAACGAATCAAATTGAATTACTCATTGGAGACGGCAAAGGAAATTTAAGTAACGGGCCATTCTTTTCAGCCGGGCCTGGTACAGATGAGCCATTACGTTCGGCAGATTTCAACGAAGACGGAATACCGGATATAGTAAATCCTGGACTGGCGATTGGACATTGGGATGCGAACAATGTGACCGTTTTGCTGGGTAATGGGAAATGCGGATTTCAACCGGCACCAGGTTCGCCATTTCCTGCAGGAGCTGAGCCGTGGATGGTAGCGGTCGGAGACATGAACGGTGACGGAAATCCAGACCTTGTAATTACTCCTTTAGGTGCGGAGGTAAAGGATTCAAAGCAAATTGCAGCGACTGTTTTACTCGATGATGGAAAAGGACGGTTCTCTCCTATGAAGGGTTCGCCGTTTCCCCTGACAGGAATCAAGAATCCGGGTGGTGTGGCTACAGGGGATTTCAACGGGGATGGAGTTGAAGATTTTGTAGTTACATGTATGGGAAGAGATGATGTATTGCTATTTCAAGGCAAGAAGGAAGGAGGTTTCAATCTAATCAGAATTGAAGTTCCAGGAGCAGCAGGGCCGCTTGAGGAACGTGGAGTTGTACTGGCGGATTTGACGGACAATCACTATGATGACATTATCATCGCGGACCCAAGCACGAACAGTATCAAAGTGCTTCACTGGTACAATAAGTCTGAATCCAGGAAATAATAGTGTTCTGCACAATAACATGATTTTGCATACTTTTATTCTGAGCTGCGGGTTAGGCGAAATATATTAGGCAACAAAAAATATTACGAATAAATTACACTGTGAAAATGGGAAATAAAGATTCAAGAAAAAATTGGCAATATAACTTTATCTATACCTCTGTACTAGGGATAGTAGGTGTATTATCTTTGCTGCAATTTTTTAAAAATAATATTCTTTCAAAAGCTGTATTAAAATATTCAACAAGTACAATACTTATTCTAATGTTTTTACAGTCTGTTGTACTTGTTTTCATTTTCGCTGCAATAGGAACAACGCTTGCAAAGCGAATAGGTTTTCGAACTATCATTGATGAAATTTTATCTACAAAAAATAGTTTTTGGAAGACTTTGAGAAGTCAATTTTTTTATGGTGTGCCAATTGGAATATTCGGAGCAATCATTGCATATTTGATAGCGCCGGATTTTATTGCATATCTTAACTCGGTTCCACAAGTATCGAGGATATTTGGAAGTATCTATGAAGAAATTGTAATACGTTGGGGAATTATGACATTGATTGTGTGGGTATTGTGGCAAATTGGTCAAAAAGGGATTGGGCTTCCAAAGAGTTCATTAATTTGGACTGGTATTATTTTGAGCCAAATACTCTTTGCTTGTGGTCATGTCCCAATTTTAATAATACTTAAATTTGCCAATCCACTTTGGACAATAACAACAATATTTATCGTTACTTTACCTTGGGGTTGGTTATATTGGAAACGAGGAATGGAATCAGCAATATTTGCTCATATGAGTTTTCATATATTTGTAATATTTCTTGTATCTATAAATTTATAAAATGTTGCCTAACAAAGCGCTTAAACCCGACCGCATACTCACTCGGCATAATTAGGGCTTTTGGTATTTATATTTTCCCCGACAAGTCGGGGCAAGCTGTTTGGCATTTTGTTTAACGTGGGTTATGTAAATAAACATTCTTGCAAACTGCACTTACAAAGAAAGTTAAGTACAGTTTGCCAAATTATCTGCAGTTTGGTTCTAACTTACATTCTTGTTCCAGGCTGTGGGTTAAGCATAAACATGTTCGTATACAACATAATGCGAGTATGAATATATTGGAAAATAACTTATGACTAACGATACCATTAAGACCTCACCACAAACTTATGCAAGAATTGGGGGAGTGTTTTATCTAATTTTGATAATTGTAGGTTTCTATTCTGTGATTTTTGTTAGAGGTAAACTCATTGTGCCAGGGAATGCTGCTGTTACAGCCCATAACATAATGGCTGCTCGGTTCTTATGGCGCACTGGTATAGTAGCTGATTTGATAATGCACATCTGTGATGTCTTTGTAATGCTTGCTCTTTATGTTTTGCTCAAACCAGTAAACAAAAATCTTGCTTTGCTAGCATTGTTATTTACTTTAATACAAACTGCTGTTTCAGTTGCAAACAAGTTAAATCTTTTCGCTGCATTGTTTCCATTAGGAAATGAAGATTACCTAAAGACAATTGATCCGCATCAGTTATACGCACAGGTGTACCTTTCTCTTAAACTTCATGATTACGGTTTTGGGATAGCTCTAGTATTTTTCGGTTTTACCTGCTTGGTTGTTGGTTATTTGATTTTTAAATCGGATTATCTCCCAAAAGTTTTAGGCATTCTTATGCAAATAGCAGGCTTGTGCTATCTGACAAATAGCTTTACGCTGTTTCTTGTACCTGCTTTCCAAACAGAAATATTTCCTTTGATCCTATTTCCTAGCTTCATCGCAGAGCTATCACTCTGCCTTTGGCTCATAGTGAAAGGAGTAAACGTTACAAAGTGGAATGAGAGAGCAAGCTTTGTCCATCTTTAGGGGGCAGGTCAGGAACATCTCTATTGAAAATAAGGTAGTGTCACAGTTTGAATTAATTTAAAATAAAAACATACCTGAGCCAAACAAATAATTATCTTTTCAAGATACTTTGTTCACCAGAGACGTTTGAAATTCAACCATTAAACCCGCGGTCATAAAGTCCACCAGATACCGAACGATTACCAGAAATTCATGCTTCGGAAGATTTAAGAAAAATAGATAGTCAAGATAAAAAATAGGGTGTGTATCGTTGTGTACCCCTTTTTAGCCGAATATTAGTAAAATAGCTTACATCAGAACGGATTGCATATCTGTACACAACAATACACGTCCAGTATTTATGGCCCGTACAAGGTCTACAAGGTGTACGAACCAAATATACTATATAATTTATCGCTGGCTTGACTTTTTATTTATTGAAGATGTTATATAGCTTCATATTATATCCTAATATTATTATCTATGTTCTTGAATTATTATTTCCAGAAGCTAGTTTATATCTCTGGAATTTGCTCGACTAACAATTTGTTACCTGATTTATCAAAATAAGTGCAAGTCATAGAATCCATACACACTGCCCATTTTTCAACTCCATTGGCGGCACATTCTCTGCTTACCTGAAAATAGTCCGAGTTGCCTTTTTGATGGTTAGAAATATCCTTTTTTAATTGATCAAGATTTACTTTTTCAGACACGGAAATGACATTATACTTTGGACCGGAAGCTAATTCGTACCCCCCTTTACCGTGATAATTGCTATGACCATCCATTAAAAACGTTTCGTAATATGTTACCCCTATTTTTTTCATATCCTGGATATATGCCGGGAAGTCTGCACCGGATTTAACTTTGGAGTGTATTTCCTTGATCTGCTCTAATGTAAACATTGTTTTTACCTTTAATTGTTGATAGATTTTATAAATAATTACAATGCTAACTTACAACAACTAATAATCGCGTAATTGTAAAAAATCGTTTTTTATATTAAGGCTTAGAAGAAAAATAATCTTCGGGTGTATCGCCGGTGAAAGTCTTAAATTCTTTAATGAAATGCGCCTGATCATAGAATCCTGCTTCATAACTAAGGCCGGTTAATGAACTGCCGGATGAGTATTTTATTATTGCGTTTTTTAACCGGACTATGGATGCAAATTTCTTAGGTGAAGTTCCCACTATACTACGGAATCTCTTTTCTAAAGGACTTTGACTGGTATGCAATTGCTCTGATAATTCTTTTATCCGAATATTTCCCCTGCTTTTATGAATTAGTGAAAGAGCAGCCAGAACTAATTGATCTGGTTCATGCGGAATGATCCTTGAAACAAAAAAATCTTCAACTACTCTTATCCTTGCTTCGTCTGTATTTGCCTCTAATAATTTCTCCTCTAATATTAACAGTTCCGAACGAAGCATAAAATTATCCAATGAAATGCTTTCTTGGAAAAGTTCATGCAGCGGTTGCTTAAAGAAAACTGAAGCACCTCCTTCTTTGAAGAAAACTAATATTGTACCTATGTCTTTTGAATTCTTAAAGATTCTGTAACTATCCCGCAGGCCGGTAATGCCTGAAGATGAGAGCGGAATTTCCTTATCTTGAGATAGATATGATAATTTACCTTTAAACTGAAACCCGATTACTACATTTACGCCTGGTAAAACATTATATGTTTTTTCATCCTCTGTTTCCTGAATAAGGAATTCCCTTATATAAGGTTTAAGTTCATCACGAGGTACATATATTTGAGACTTCATTATAACTTTGAGTATTTAATTATTTTTCTATAAAATATAGATAAATTGCTAAAAAATAACTTTTTGTTTAAACTGCCACAAATAAAAACAAGGCCAATTAAAAAGCTAATATTGAAAATAATAAATTTTGATAAAATTAAAGTTGCTTTGGCTTCAGTGCAATGAGCGAGCTAAGACGATTCGACTTAGCGAAGGGAAGAAGTTAGGAGCAACGGAAATTGTAATTACATAATATCAAATGGAAGCGGGTTCCATATCCATTTTGCCAGAATATGGAACACATCTTGTTAAGTTAGTATCAGCATCATCAACCAGATAATTTATACCATCTTTGATTTTTAAAATGACGGGCATGCGATGGTGTATCGGCTGCATGAATTTGTTTGGTGTTGTGGTTATGAGTGATGTGAATGTTCCTTTTTCTTTTGTGTAGCTGAATAATGCAGGAACAAAAAAGATTTCTTGATCAGGCAAAAATATTCTATATGGAATTTTTTTTGTGCCTTCTTTCTTCCATTCGTAAAAAGCTGTCATTGGAACTAATAAACGATTTTTTGAAAATAATGTCATCCAATATTTCTTTTCTTTGATTGTTTCTATTCTTGAATTAAAAATAAGTGGTGAAGTAGGTGAGAATTTTATTCCCCAATTTGTGTAGGTTAATTTGTAATTTGTATCCGAATAGGAAATGGAAAAAATTTTATTTGTGGGGGCTATGTTTTCAGTTTTTCTTTTTTCAGAGTCTATTTCAACAACAAGATCTACTTTGTGTTTTCTTAAGGTATCGATCAATGTTTGAAGTGATGGTTTAGTTTCGAAACGTCCGCACATTTGAAACTTCTTAATTTTGTGTTGAGGGAAAATAAGAAGCAGTAAAATAAATAATTTCCACCTTTGTCGTAATCTTTAAATGCATTTTTAAAAACGTTTTACACCTTGCCGGAATAATTCAGGACTTTTCCCGAAACTTTCAGGACATTTCCAGTTTCTCCCCGGGCTTTGCCGGAATTATCCAGGGCTTTGGCAGAATGTTTCAGGAAATTTCCCGAATGTTTTTGCAAGGATGAAAAGTGAGCTTTTAAGAGATTTTGAAGGTTATAGCCTTCACATGTCATTCTGGCGGACCTGTCCGGCGAAGACGGAAGCCAGAATCTTCCTAAAGCACTTTTAAATGCAGATTCCGGATCTCCCATAGGGATGCCTTCGGCAAAGGCCGGAATGACAGGTGCAGGTTATGAAGAGTACAAGAAACTGCTGCCACGGAGTGGTCCGTGTCAGCCAAGTAAAATGAAAATGGTTTATGACAGCCGAGATGCTGCTGCCATGGAATGGTCTTTGACAGCCAAGATATTTCAGTCATGGAATGGTCCATGACTGCCGAGATGCTGCTGCCACGGAGTGGTCCGTGTCAGCCAAGTAAAATGAAAATGGTCCATGACTACCAAGATGCTACTACCATGGAATGGTCCGTGTCAGCCAAGTAAAATGAAAATGGTTTATGACAGCCGAGATGCTGCTGCCACGGAGTGGTCCGTGTCAGCCAAGTAAAATGAAAATGGTCCATGATTGCCGAGATGCTACTACTATGGAATGGTCTTTGTCAGCCGGGAGTAAGTTTTTGTTAAGATGAAGTTGAGGTTTTATTTTTCCGATATTCTTGGAAATATAAATCCAACTGTTTAAATTGTTTTACGGATTATATGAAAAAGGGAGAATCTACTAATTGATATGCCTATCGA
>JBJKPP010000286.1:0-8770 GCA_046706145.1 Ignavibacteriaceae bacterium
AAAGAAGAACGCGAACAATCGGGAATTTCTGATGAACTGGTTAGAATGGCTGTTGGTTGTGAAGACTTTGAAGATTTGAGAGATGATATTGACCAGGCATTAAATAAAATATAAAACGAAAAAAGAAGTCTTATGATTTTCTAGTTGTGTTATTTTTTTCTTCGAAGGGAAAGTTAAGTAACTGTATAAAGTTGCGTAAAGTTATAAAGTTTAATATATAGTATAAAAAGTAGCTAAACTTAAATATTTTGCTGTTGTTTTCTTTAATAGAAAGTGAAAAAACTTTAAATTTTGAAGATATGATTATTTAAATATGTTTTAATCTTTGTAACTGTTATCCTAACTTCAAATAAAACTGAGGAAATTTAGAAATGAAAAACGGATTAAATATTAATTCAAAAGGACAATTTGATTTTATTTCACTTGGTGCCCTTGTGCATAGGCTTGATCCTGGTGAGGTTCCATTTAGAAAGGCGACAAAGTGTAAAATTCATGTCAGTGGGGGAGAATTTAATGTAGCAGCAAATTTGGCAGATTGCTTTAGAATGAACACTGGGATTGTTTCTGCCATGGTGAACTATCCAATAGGAGAGTTAATTTTGGAGCGTGTCAGGGCTATGGGGGTGAAATCTTTCTTCAAAAATTTTAAGCATAATGGAGTAAACGGGCCTAATATGGCTACAGTTTATAGTGACCGTGGATTCGGATTGAGAGCACCTGTGGTATTTTATAACCGGTGTAATGAAGCTGCGGCATTACTTAAACCTGGCGATTTTAATTGGGATGGGATTTTCGCGAACGGTGTGCGATGGTTTCATAGCGGAGGTATTTTTGCATCACTTTCAGAAACAACAGGTGATGTGATTATTGAAGGGATGGAAGCTGCAAAAGCCGCCGGAGCAGTTATAAGTTTCGATCTTAATTACCGTGCTAAACTCTGGAATTTGTGGGGCGGTGAAAAAAAAGCTGTTGAAGTTTTGGACCGTATAGTGCAAAACGTTGATGTTCTAGTCGGGAACGAGGAGGATCTTCAAAAAGGTCTTGGTTTTCCGGGACCGGAAGTTGAGGCTAAATCAAAATTAGATCCCAGCGCATTTTTCAGCATGATTGATAAAGTTAAAGTAAAATATCCGAACGTAAAAATTGTGGCCACAACACTTCGGGAAGTACATTCAACTAATCATCATCACTGGAGCGCAGTGGCATGGATAAATGGAAAGACTTTTTCTGCTCCAACTTGCGAGTTAAATGTTTTCGACCGGGTAGGAGGCGGTGATGGTTTTGCCAGCGGATTTTTCTATGGCCTTTTAAAAGATGAAGAACCCGAAGAAGCTTTAAAAATTGGATGGGCGCATGGTGCTTTACTTACCACTTATCCTGGTGATACAACAATGGCTACTGTGGAGGAAGTAAAGGCTTTTGCTCAGGGTGGTTCTGCACGTATTCAAAGATAGGGTTGGAGTATTATTCAAAAATATTTTTATAACTAGGCTACTCCAAATAATCTTAATCCATTTACTGCTATAAAAGCCAATATATAAGCTACAGAAGTGTAGGTTAGTAATTGAAGGAGTGGTATTTTCCAACTTCCTGTTTCTTTTCTTGACACTGCAATTGTTGAAAGACATTGAAGCGAAAATATGAAAAATACAATAAGTCCTATTATTGAGGATGTAGTAAAAAGTTTTTGATTTGTTCCTTCTATTTTTGCATCATGCATTGCATCCACAATTGAGTTTTGCAAAGTGCTGTTATCATCCGTAACTTTAAAAATTAATGCAAGGGAGCTAACAAATACTTCTCTCGCTGCAAAAGTTGAAATCAAAGACACACCCACACGCCAATCTAGGCCTAAAGGTCCCATTATTGGCTGGATTCCTTGCCCAATATCTGCCGCGTAAGAAGATAATAATCTGTCTGCTTTTTGTTGTTCTATAACTTGCTCTTCTGTTTGTCCGGTTGTATTAACTTTTGGATTTGAGTTGGGAAAATATGTAAGGAACCAAAGCACCATAGAAAAAATTAGAATGATTGGGCCCGCTTTTTTGAAATACAGTTTTGCACTCTGATAAGAGTTCCTAAGCACTACGTTAAATTTTGGTTTCCTGTATTCAGGAAGTTCTAATATAAAAGATGATCGATCTTTTTTGCCGAATGTATTTTTGCTGATCTTATTAATTATTCCGGCTACAGTTATTGAACTTACACTGCTGAAGACATATATCGAGGCAAGAACTAATCCGGCTAGCCATGCTTTATTTCCAGGGAATAAGCAAGCAAGCAATAATGCATAGACGGGCAACCGCGCGCTGCAGCTCATAAGTGGAAGAATGAAAATAGTTAAGAGTCTTTCTCTTCTGTTGGGAATTGTTCTAGCTGCCATCATAGCAGGAATGGCACATGCGTAACCTGATAACATAGGTACGAAAGATCTTCCATTTAAACCAATTTTAGAGAGCGGTTTATCAATTAACATTGCGCCGCGGGCTAAATAACCTGAATCTTCTAATATCCCGAGAATTAAAAATAAAAGTAATATCTGCGGTACAAAGATCAGTACGGAACCTGTTCCGGATATAATTCCGTTTGCTATAAAATCTCCAAACCAATTATTTCCCAACAATATGAAAGACTGATCAGCGAGAAATCCGAACAAGTCGTCAATCAAATTCATAATTGGAGTTGCCAGCCAGAAAATAGAAGTGAATGTCAACATCATAATGGCAAAAAAGAAAACCAATCCATAAACCTTATGCAGAAGAATTTTATCAATTTTTGAAGTCGTACTTAAGTTAGAATTTGAGTTTTTCTGGAATTTGTTAAGTATTACTAACTTCCGGTTTGCTTTTTCTAAGACAGCTTTGGTTTTGTTTGCAAAGGGGACAAGCACACTCTTTTCAATTTCTTCAATTTCCTTATATAAAGTGATGAGTGAAGAGTTATCACTTTCTTGTATATATCTGTCTCTATTTGTTTGGTTAATATCGTTAAGTTTTTGTGTAGCAGCACTTAATAAACTTTCAACACCGTTTCCATTCCTGCCGTCAATTTTTACCGCACTGCATCCCAATAGTTTCTCAAATTCTTCGGTTGAAATATCAAATCCTTTTCTATTCAAAATATCAACCATTGTGATAGCAGCGAGTATTTTTATTTCTGTTTTTTGTAACTGCTTGAGTATTAGAAGATGCCGTGATAATTGACTTGCATCGATGGTAACTATAATCAAATCTGGTTCCCCGAAAACTGGGTGGCTGCAAATAGCATCAATCGAAATTCTTTCTTCGAGGGATTCCGGGATAAGACTAATTATTCCCGGTGAATCGAGAATATTAGCATCAAGGTTAAATTTTTTGCGAATTTTAGCTATGGAATATTCAACTGTTGAACCAGGATAATTCGCGGTTTTATAATTGCTCCCGCTTAGGTAATTATATAAAGTGGTCTTGCCTGAATTCGGTGGTCCCACCAAAAGTACGAAAGGAATTTTCTCTGTTAGTTCATCTTTGGTGATACTTTTATACATTTTGCTTCCCCTTTTCTAATCGCAATAAGAGTTCCCCGAACTGAAAAAGCTAAAGGGTCGTTGAAGACAGCTTTATGCACTAACTCGATTTCTTGTCCGGGAGTAAACCCAACTTCCAAGAGCCTTCTCGCAGAAGGATGATTCTCGTCAATTGTTTCTATAACTACCTTTTCACCAATTTCTATATCGGCAGCCGTGTTCATTGTAATTCTATATATTATTCAGATTTAATCTAAATAAAAATAGGGAAATATAGCTGAATTGTCAATCCTTAAAGATAATTTAGACGACTAATTGAAACTATCTAAATGTTTGTTTTAATGCTTTTCATATGATATTTTGAGGAACTTCTAATTTATATTGAAAAATTATGGAGGAGACTTTCTTGAAAAAATCTCTGTTCTTGATAGTTCTGGTTGTAATGACCCTTTCTTTTCATAAAGATATTTTAGCTCAAAGCACTATAACAAGACCACCGGCAATTCCGTTAATTACTGATGATCCGTATTTCAGCATTTGGTCATTTACAAATAATCCTTCTGATGACTATACACGTCACTGGACCGGAAGGACAATGGGAGTCTGTTCGATGATTAAGATTGATGGTAAGAATTTTCGTTTACTCGGTAGTAATGATGATTCTCTTCCGAAACTGAAACTAGAACAGACCATAGTTAATCCAACGCAAACCATTTACTTGTTCCAGGGCCAAGGGGTTTCTTTAAAATTAATTTTTACAAATCCTTTACTTCCGGATTCTCTGGATCTTATTTCGGAGGATGCCTCCTATATAACATGGAAAGTAAAATCCATGGACGGTAAAAAACACAATGTTAAGATTTATATAGATAATTGTGCAGAACTTTGTTTGAATACTCCTGAGCAGCAAGTTACATGGGGAAGACTAAAATTAAAAAATGCTGTTGTAATGGAAATGGGTTCACAAAGACAGCCAATTTTGGAAAAGAAGGGCGATGACCTCAGAATTGATTGGGGATATGTTTACTTAGTTTCGCCGGATGATCAAAAACCACAAAGCGTTATTGCACCTGCTAATGATGCCAGAGATGAGTTTATACAAGAAGGGAAGTTTTCTTCCCAAGATGATTTTAATATGCCTAGGGCTGGCAATGATGGATGGCCGGTACAAACTTATATTCTTAATCTTGGTGAAGTTGGAAATACAGAAAAGGGAGAATATACCATACTTGCTTACAACGATATATTTTCAATTGAATTTTTTTACAGAAAACTTCGACCTTATTGGGCAAGGAATGGCAGAACTATAAGTGATGTTATTGAAAGTAGAATTAGAGACTATAAAACTTTAATGACCAAATGTGCTGATTTTGATAGTGAACTGGTTTCAAAATTGAAATTGCATGGAGGTGAAGATTATGCCTCTATCTGCTCATTGGCATATCGACAAGTTTTTGCAGCACATAAACTTGTTGCAGACATTGATGGAACCCCAATGTTATTTCCGAAAGAGGATTTCAGCAATGGCTGCATAAGTACGGTTGATGTAATTTACCCTTCGGCGCCATTCTTTATGTATTTTAATCCGAAGCTACTCGAAGCACTGCTTACTCCTGTATTCAAATATGCTGAAATGCCTAGATGGAAATTTCCATTTGCACCGCATGATCTAGGTACATATCCAAAAGCTGACGGACAGGTTTATGGCGGAGGGGAAAAATCTGTAAAAGATCAAATGCCGGTAGAAGAGTCCGGTAATATGCTAATACTTACATATGGAGTTTGTAGAGCAGATGGTAATCCGTCTTTTGCGGAAAAATACTGGAACTGTTTGGAAAATTGGGCATCATATCTTAATAAAGAAGGTTTGGATCCGGCAAATCAATTATGTACTGATGATTTCACAGGGCATCTTGCACATAATGCAAACCTTTCGGTTAAGGCAATAGTTGCGTTAGGTTGTTTCTCAAGAATTTGTGAAATGGCTGGAAAGTTGGATGAAGCAAGAGAATATAAAACAATAGCTGAGAAGTTTGCTAAAGAATGGGAGACCCTAGATTTGGATGGGAACCATTACAAACTTGCCTTTGATAAATCAGGCACATGGAGTATGAAATACAATCTTGTATGGGATAAATTATTTAATTTAAATCTTTTCTCGCCCGAAGTATTCAAAAGAGAACTGAGTTTCTACAAAACTAAACTGAATAAATACGGACTTCCTTTAGACAATAGGGCAAGTTTCACAAAACCGGAATGGATGACATGGGTTGCATCAATGTATAATAATAAAACAGATTTTGAAACTTATATGCATTGCATTGTTCAATATTTAAACAATACTCCTAATAGAGTTCCTTTCAGTGATTGGTATGATACTAAAACTGCAAGAAAAGATGGTTTCCAGGCAAGGAGCGTTGTTGGAGGAATATTTATAAAAATGTTGTTTAAAAATGAGTAGTATTATTTTTTGTATCTTTACTGCTGAGAAAATTCTATAAGCTACTTCTATGAAATTTTTTAAGAAAGGGGAAGCAATTCCTAATGAGATATAGATTTCTAGTGTTTGTATTTGCTTTTGGTGTTTTTGGATATTCTTCTTTTGCTCAAAGTGAAGCAAAACTTTCGGTTACTGTTCCTTCTACAGGTGAACTTGTTATAGTCATTCAATCTGAGTTTCATAAGCAGTTCGGTGTAGCTTGTCCCCTGACATATAAAATAGATGTACCTGTTGGTTCCAGCAGCTTGAAGGTTATGGAAAAACATGCCTCCGCAGATAATTGGAGCCAAATAATAGAAAAAAGTTCATCGGATATTTTTAACAAAATTGAAGCAGTACGGTTTGATTACTCTAATGACAATGCTTATGTATCAGCTGCTTTTTCAGGAATTAGTGACACTCTTTATCTAAAAATCCTTGACTCAAATAATAATCCCGTATCAATAAATTATAAAGGTATTACCAAGTATTATGACAATAGGCAAGCTGCCGTTACAGTCACTTTCGATGATTGGGAAGATTGGAATGCTCCCAGGGTCCCTCCTTTAGTTCATTTATTCACTTCACATGGGCTTTATCTGACTGGTGGTATAATTACTGGTTCCTGTTCGGGCTCTACATGGCGGCAGATACAAGCAGAAGTTGATTCTGGATATGTAGAGGCTGCTTCCCATAGCCGCACTCATCCGGCAACACCTTATTCTGATCCTTCAGGCGAAGTTAATGGATCTTATGATGATATTCTTAATCATATTATATTGCCCTCACCATATAACGTTGGGGGAAAAGAATATATATATACATGGATAGCTCCATATGGAGATTATGATTCAACTGTTGATTCATTATTGGAAATTTCTGGGTATTTAGCACCAAGGGTATATGCGAATCTTGATACAACCAGCCCGCGTATTTATGTTTATGGGGATTCAACACTGAGCGCGTGGGATAGTTCAAGAAATCACTTCAAACCATTTTTCCCTACTGTTGAGCTGGGCGCTCCAAGCTGGGGCGGTGGTGATACGAGTCTTGTTTCACTGGACAGTTTATTTGATGTTGTTGTAGCAAAAGGAGATGTCTATCATTGTATGTGGCATCCTCAAGTAATTATCTCTGATATTAATAAAAGATACTTAAATGACCATATCGATTATATTAGTGGGCGTAAGAATATTTGGTATGTGAACCTTGGAATTTTATACCTCTATCATCTGGTTCAAATGGAAAATAGTTCTGGAACTACAACTGGTATAGCTTCGTCTGCTAAAATACCTTCTACTTTTAGATTGTTACAAAATTATCCTAATCCTTTTAATCCGACAACTACTATAACTTATTCACTTGCGGAAAAGAGTAACGTTAAGCTTACAATTTATGATATACTTGGGAGACAAATTCAAACATTGTTTGAAGGTCAGCAGAATTCAGGAACTCACACTTATAGATTTAATGCTTCAAATTTAAGCAGCGGAATCTATTTTTACACAATGGAAGCCAACGATGGAGAAAGAACTTACAAGGATGTAAAAAAAATGATTTTGCTTAAATAAGCTGGCTCATTGTTCTTTTCAACTAAATTAATATTCTCACCAGAATATAAAATCAATTCTTCTGAAACAAACCTATAATGTTCCCGCTAACATCTTTGATGAGGCCATAATATCCCATAGCAGGAATAATAGTTCTCTTTCTGAAGATTTTTCCGCCGGCTTGTTCTGCTATAAGAAGAATAGAATCAATGTCATCTACTTTTATATGAAATATAGTTGAGTTGCCTTCTTTAACAGTATCGACTTTTCTTAACCCCACTGTTAATCCGCCATGAGAATTATAGAGAAAGTAGCCGTTGCCAAAAGGTTTAAATTCCCATCCAAACAATTTGTTAAAAAAATCTTTAGACTTATTTATATCTATAGAAGGAATTTCTACGTGAGATATTTCAGTTATTGCCATTTTTAACCCCTTTATTGTTATGCTGCAATTATATATTAGTTTATGTTTAAAATTTACTTACCATCGAAAGCAAAATCAAATTTGATAGTTTATACGCGTAGAATAATTGTTATTATATAAAATGATTGATAAAACTATATCAATAAAATAGTAATAGGGATAAACCGTAGTTTATCCCTATTATATAAAAAATCCACTCAAGGAGCCTGTACAATCACAATTTCAAATGGTTGAAGTTCAAGAGAAACGTTAGTTATTGTGGGGCCGCCATACTTTACATATTTCGTGTCTTGAGTAACCCTCAACTGTTCCTTATTTACTAATTCCTTCCAACCTGCAGTTTGAAGTTTTTTAACAAACCTTAATGAAACTGGTGCTTTTTGATTACTCATATTATAAAGCACATATTGGTTATCGCCGAAAAGATACATCCCCACCTTGCCGGGCCCATCTAATTGGACTCCAAGGTCTTTGTAAAACGGTTGACGGATAGCATCGAGCACTTTTGTTGGAAGTTCTAGCATATCATAGCTATTACTCGGTATATTCAAGATATAGATGGTTCCATTGAGATAGGGTACTCTCATCAGAACAGAAAAATCATAATCCTCACGACTAAGTGTTACATCCCTGCTTTCAGGCCAGGTACCTGCTTCAATGCCAGGAAAAGTAAATGATCTGTCAGCATCAACAGTCTCCTCACTATATCCCTGAAGCAAACCAAAAGTGGATGAACTAACTTGCCCATTGTATGGTAACAGATTCAATACATGTTTGAATTCTGTTCCCTGTTCAGCCAGCTTCTTCCAAAG
>JBJKPP010000287.1:0-7803 GCA_046706145.1 Ignavibacteriaceae bacterium
CACCAAAAGGAATAAGTTCTTGTAGTTCTTATTGATATAAAATTTGAATAGAGTGGTATAAACATTAACATACACTACCCCCCCCCCTGTGGCGAACCTGTTTTGTTTAGTGAGTGTTGTTATAAGAAAAGTCTCCTCATAACTCCGGATTTCCGGGGTATGAGTGTGCAATATTAAAATTTTTTGCCAAGCAGCATTGTAAACATAAATCATACGGTACTCCTTTTCGCTAGCTTAGCCCTCCCTAAGTCTCAAATAACGACAAAAAAATTTTAATTAATTATCATTTTTAATGCAAGGTTTAAATGCGGAGTTATACTAATTTGTGATGCGGCTCAAATATCTTCCCAACTATATGAGAGGGCTCCAACGTTTAAAATCTACATGTGGGTGTCTAACCCTTTTATTACCAAAGTTCAAAACCAAGTTGTTTATTAATATTATGAATCATCTGGACAAATTAATCATCTTATTACGGTATTTATTTAATTTTTTCACAAATTTTCATTGACTACCAACTGAATAAATATCTTATATTTCATTATTATTCTTAGTAAATTTATAATTTATACTGCAATTTGCGCCTGCCTCTTCAAACACTGGCGTAATTATTAGTTTTTTGTATAAAAGTAAAATCCAATTTTGACATAAAAACAGCGAGCGTATCAAGATGAAAAAAAGAGCTTTACTTCTATTGTTTCTTTTCAGCACCATATTTTTTGCATCATGCGGAAAAGAAAAAGAAGTTCCTAAAATTTTCTCTTTCAAACCCGAAAAACCAACCGCCGGGGAAGAAATTACGGTAAATTATATCGCCGACAGCACCAATCTAGCAGATGTAAAGAAAATCGATCTGCTAGCCTATCTATATAGTAACGATCTGGATAATACTATCCAGGTAGAAATGCATAAGAATGGTAAGGTTTGGACAGGAAAGTTCAGCACAACACCTAAAACAAGAGGTGTTGTTGTGGAATTTATTCAAAATGGAAAAGAAGAAAATTACGACAACAATAATAAAGAGGGTTATTTAATTAATATGTATGATAAGGACGGCAATGTAGTTCCCGGAAGCTACGCTGGTTACGCAGCCGGAATTATCACATGGGGAAGTTACTATGTAAATCTAGATCGCAATCCAAAGTTAGCCCTTAAATATATCGAAAAAGACTTCAGTAAGAACCCTTCCATAAAAAATGAATACTTAAAGTACTACGTCTATACTGAGAATCTTATCAATCCAACTAAGATGGACAGCATTTCCACTTCAAATTTGGATTCGCTTGCCGCACACAATCCAACAACAGAAGATGAATTAGTTGATTTGGCAACAGGATATAGCAGAGTAAACCCAATGAAGGCCGAAAAATATTTTGAAATGTTACAGCAAAAATATCCTAAGAGTGATTATGTTCAGAAAATGGAATATAGCAAGATTTATAACGAGCCGGATATAAATAAAAAACTTAGCGGGGTTAAGGAATTCGAAAAGAAATTTCCGGACAGTAAATACATTGCAAATGTTTATGATCTGCCTGTTAAATATTACGTTGACAACAATTCATTCGAAAAAGTTTTTCATTACCTGAAGGAAAACAGCAAGAAGGTTTCTACCTATAGTTTTTATAATGTAGCAAGCATTATGATGAAGAGAAACCAAAGCCCTAGACTTTCTCTTCAAGTTTCTGAGTTGGGAGTCAACAGGTCCAGAGAAGATTTAAAAACCCCTGAGGGGGAAAAACCCGTTTATGAATCCACACAAGAATGGAAAGAAGATAGAAAAACAGCGCTGGGGATGAATCTTTATATGCTTGGCGAGGCACAATATAAGTTAAATAATAAGAAAGAAGCCTTGAAAAATTTAAGTGAAGCTGTTGAATTGACTGAAGGCCAGTCATCTGACTTGAATGATCTTTATGCGAAAACTCTTATAGACAACGGACAGTACGATAAAGCACTGGATGAACTCAGTAAATTTATTAAATCCGGCAACAGCACTAGCGATATGAAAGACTTACTTAAAACCGCTTATGTAAAGAAAAACAAAGGCGAAAAAGGATTTAGTAGTTTCGAAGACCAATTTGAACTTGCTGCACACAAACAATTGGTTAAAAAACTCAAGAAAGAAATGGTAGATGAACCCGCGCCTAATTTTACATTAAAAGATTTGAACGGTAAGGATGTTTCTCTATCCAGTCTAAAAGGCAAAACCGTTATTGTTGATTTTTGGGCTACATGGTGCGGACCTTGCAAATCATCTTTCCCGGGGATGAAGGAAGCGGTGGAAAAATATGCTAAAAATAACAACGTGAAATTTTTGTTTGTTAATACTTGGGAAAACGTTAAAGATAAAGAAAAGAATGCTGAACAATTTGTCAAAGGAAACAACTATCCTTTTCATGTACTTTTAGATGAACAAAATCAAGTAGTAGCAAAGTATAAAGTGAGCGGTATTCCCACAAAGTTTGTCATAGATAAAAATGGCAACATAAGATTTGTTAAAGTCGGATTTTCAGGCAACACAGACGAAATGGTTGATGAAATCTCAACTATGATTTCTATGTTAAACTAAGTTATTTGTAAGTATAATTTAATTGCCCACCCTGATATTTTACTTTATGAGAAAATTAAAGGGGTGGGTTTTTTATTATATGACTCCACACTTCAAAAAGAATATTTAAGCCGGACAAATACAGATTGTCCGTAATCACCGAATTCTGTTAACAGTTTTCCTTCGAAGATCAAACCAATTAACAGCAGGTCCAGATTAGTATAAACAGAATAAGTTATTGAAGGAACAACCACATAAGATTTATCATTAGGATTGAACAGACTGAAAATGCTTCCTCTCATTAACGGTGTGATATCGTAAGCAAATTCCTGATAGATAGACCATTTTGCTGCCGTTAGCATTCCAAGCTTTCCTGCTTCTTGCTGGTATAATCCGGTATATTTGGTCTCGCCATTATTGTTGTACAAAGCTTCAGTATGAATGTAAAACGAATTCGGAAATGTGTAGTCGCCAGACAATACGAAACTAACAACCGGATGGTCGAATGCTGACAATGGACTTTCATTAAATAAAGAATAACTGTACTGATAATCTTTTAATAATTCCGGTTTTTGACTTACAGTAAATTCACCGCGAAAACCTCCGCCTAAAATACTTCCCGCCCATGAACCTCCTGCAATCCATCTATTTTCTTTTATTCCGGCAAGAAGATTAAAATCATAATCCCATTTATTTGTTGACCAAAGCCCCGCAGCAATCCATCCTTTTTTTGTTTTTCCAGGTCTAACAGAAAGTTCAAATTTAGAAACTGGACCAGTATAATATTGTACTCGTAATGCATCGACTCCTGGACGTTCTACATAATCAAAATCTAAAACATTATAAGCATTAAAAATATCAGTGGGGTTCCAAACCCAGCTTGTTCCCCAAGCTATTCTTTGTCTTCCAAGTGTTATTTCAGTGTTACCTTTATTCCAATCCAGCCAAAGTCTATCGACCTGCAAATATCCAACGGATTCTTTTTGATTCCAAAGAACTGCATCTAATTGAGTAAACTCGTGCTGACTTTTAATTTGGCCCAGGAAATCAGGAGTATTCTCCACGGTGCTTCCATAATACGCTCTCATACGTAATTCAAGTGCTCCGGTTAAATTATTATTTGGATACCACCGCGTATTTAAACGTGCATGCACAAGATTGTCATAATATGTATCACTATTTAAACTGCTTTTTGTATTGCTATACAAATCTTCTACGTATCCATTATAATCAAAAGAAGATTGTGCCCTTATTACAATTGGAAATATTAATAAAAGAAAAAATAGGTTCTTAAATTTCATAGAGGATATTATTATTCCATATCGGTTAAATCATATTTCTGTTCATCATCACTTTTTACTGTTCCATCCTGGAGTGTAACAACACGGTGCGCTCTTTTAATTACCCTTGCATCATGAGTTGAAAATACAAAGGTCATCTCGTAATCACTATTCAGTTTTTCCATTAAATCAAGAAGCGAACCGGCAGATTGTGAATCAAGATTGGCGGTGGGTTCATCTGCCAAAACGAAAGAAGGATGAGATGCTAGAGCTCTTGCTACGGCAACTCGCTGCTGCTGTCCACCAGAAAGCTGCGAAGGTCTAACATCCAGTTTGTCTGCAAGTCCAACTGCTGTTAATAATTCTGCAGCTCTTTTTTCACGCTCTTCCTTTGGGGTATTCTGTAATAGCATTATGAATTCCACATTTTCTCTGGAAGTAAAAACCGGAATGAGATTGTAAGCTTGAAAGACAAATCCAATATGATGAAGTCTAAAACCAATAAGCTGGTCAGGCTTATATGTTGAAATATCAGTATTATCAATGATTACAGTTCCTCCAGTTGGCTGATCAAGTCCGCCAATCATATTTAATAGCGTGGTTTTCCCGGAACCAGATGGTCCAACTATTGCAGTAAATTCGCCTTTTTCTATGTTCAAATTAACGTCATTCAGTGCCTTCACCGGTACAGCAGTGGTGTTGTATGTTTTGCTTAAATTCTTAACTTCAATTAATGACATTACATTCTCCTATGCCAATTATCAATGTATAATTAACAATTTACAATGAATTCTTAATTGTTCATTTTTAATTCTTAATTTTAATAAGTTCTGATTGCCTCTGCAGGTCTTAATTTTATTGCTTTTACTGCAGGATATACCGCTGCAAATATTGCCGTAAATATTATCATAACTGTTAAAATTGGATAAAATGAAATTGGTAAAGCCGGATAAAGTTCCGTACTAATACCGTACGCTGAATATGCCGCAGAAAACGCAGATAGATTTATTCCTTTATCAGAAAAATATAATATTGTTAACGAGCCGAGTATCATTCCTAATATACCCCCGCAGAGAGAAAGCATAATAGTTTCATAAATAATCATTAAAAATATTCTTGCCCTTTTCATCCCTACCGCAAGAAGTACTCCCAATTCTCGTATTCTATCAATAACTGACATCAGCATTGTATTCGTTACTCCGAATAAAAGTGCAAGTAATATTATTGCAAGAAAAACATACAGCTCTATTACCAATAATTCATAAGTGACATCAAGTTCAGGAGCAATCTTTTTCCAATCCTGTACAGATAAACCGGGCAAATCTTTTTTGAGCTCGTTTGTCGCTGCTTCAAGATTCTGCGGATTTTTTAATCTTATTGCTATTTCATGTATAAACGGTGCAACACCTAAAATGTTATATAAATTATCTCTCCTCACAAAAACAGTTGATTTATCAAAAGTGCTGGATTGCGTCTTAAATATCCCATCAATTCTAAAAGCTGCATAAAGTATTGAGCCATCGGGAGCTTGGAAGCTTAAAACCATTTTAGATTTCAATTTTAATCCTAATTTTTTAGCAAGCTCTTCCCCGACAAGAATTGGATTCCTAACTTCCTGCCTACTGCCAGACAGGTCTTCATTCAAATAATTTCCAGCAATTAATTTTGATGATACGGAAGTGACACTTTTTTCTTTTTCCGGATCTATTCCCATTATTTCTACACCAACTGAAGAAGTGGGCGAAGAGGCCATGCCTTCTATAACAACTCTTTCTGAAAAAGAAGATATCTCCTTATTGTTTTTCAAAATATTATATATTTTATCTGGATGAGGAATAGTGTTATTAATAAGTTTTTCTTTTACAAACAGGGGAGAATGAATTTGTAAATCACTCAATTCTCTGTCAATTGCTGAACTTATTGCAGAATCCCACGCACCAAACATAACTGAGGAGGCAAACAGACCTGCCCATAAGCCAAGCGCAATAGCAATCAAAATAATAATGCTTCGCTTTTTATTTCTCCAAATATTTTTCCAAGCCAACGATATTAACATTAAATTTTTCCCTTTTTAATCATGCAAAGCTTTAACAGTTTTCAGTTTTTTAATATAAGCAAGAGGATAAAGAGCAGAACACAGGGCAATGGCTAGAACTGTCCAGCCTTGTGCAATAAACATTCCTGGATAAATAGCAAAGGGCAGAATTGGTTCGAAACCAAAGGAAAGCATTGCCTGTGCTGCATTACCCGTTAAATAAATGGGATTGTGATAAAAATAAATTAAAATCGGAATGCTCGCGACAGCACCTAAAACGACGCCGATTAATGAAATAAGAAAAGTCTCGATTGTTGTTACAAAAATCAGTTTCCATTTTCTCATTCCCACCGAAATTAAAATTCCAAACTCCCTGGAACGTTCCGTGGTCATCATCATAATTGTTCCAAAAATTCCGAATCCGATAACTATGTACAAAATGCCAAGCATAATTATTCCACCAGCGTTGTCTGATTCTATGCTTTGTACTAGATCAGGAAGCATTTCTGCCCACGTCATAACTTCATAATTTTTATTGAACATAGCATCAACTTTGTTATACACTTTATCAATGTTATCAGGATTTTTCAACATTATGGAAAGAGAAGTAATTCTGCCTGGTGCAGAAAAAAGCCATTGTGCATATTTCAAGCTTAGATAAGTAGTTGCTTTGTTAAGTTCGGGAAGAGTAAATTTTACAATTCCGATAACAGGAATTCTAGCTGCTGCAGTCACTCCATGATATCCTTGCCCATAAATAACTATACTGTCCCCAACATTTACTTTTAGCAAATCAGCTAAACCTTTGGCAATTAAGGCTCCCTCTGAGTTATTGTCCAAATATTTACCACTTTGTAGCTTGCCTGCAAGATGCGTCATATTATTTTCTTTGACAGGATCAATTCCAATTATTTGCGAAACCTTCGTAAAATTTTTATGAGAAACCAAAGTGAACGATTCCAGACGTGGGACTACGTTCGTAACTCCCTCAATACTTTCTATTTTATTCCTGACATTATCGGAAACTATCATGCTTTGTTCAAGGGATCTCTTATCCCAATAATTTTTTCCATGAACTTGAATATATCCGGTAAACATACTTGCAGAAGCATGTATCATATAATTGTACGAGCCTTTTTGCATAGACCTAGTAACCAGTGCAAGTATCACAGCAAAAAAGACTGACGCGGCTGCAATTAACGTTCTCTTCTTATTCCGCCAAAGGTTTCTCCAAGCAAGCCGTATGTAAGTACTCATAATTTATATTCTAAAGATAGATACGCTGTTAAATTTGTTAACATATTACTCTTTAATCGTTACCGGTAATCAGTCATCGGTATCGCAAGGTTTCCACACTATCATCACTTACTAATTCTACTTGCAAAATAAATCCGACTTATTGATCATGCTGTTAATCATTTTTCCTACAGATTCATATTTGCTTATAAAATCTTTCAAAACAGTTTTATCTATATAACTGCAATCCCAGGCGGTTTCTAACCAATGTTGAGTTTCTTGCTGCTCTCCGTCTGCATCCGTTAACTTTAATACAAAATGTTTTTCATAAGGTCTTTTAGCCCAGGCTTCCGCAACTTGTGCTCCTACAGAACGAGATGAACGTCTTATCTGATCAGTAAGTGAATAAGTTTCTTCCTTGGAAAAATTTTGAGATAATTGAAAAATCTGTTTCGCCAGTTCACGCGACAATCTATAAACTTCCAAATCTCGAAAACTTTTAGCATACTCCATTTTAATCTTTCTGTTTTTTAACAATAAGGCTAATTACTGATTACCAATCACCAACTTCATCATCTTACTCTTTTCATATTCTGTTCTGAGAAAAATGACTGGTTAATCTTAATATTATACTTAATATCTTCATATTGTAGGATCGTCTTATGCCCCGGCTCATCATTAGGAACCATTTCCCAGTGAGA
>JBJKPP010000288.1:0-6284 GCA_046706145.1 Ignavibacteriaceae bacterium
TCTTCCGAACCCTTTCCGAAAAAATCAACAACTCCATCAACATCTACAATTGCTTCTACCCTGCTGGAGTAATTTCTATTACTACTATCCTGCTCAAATTTCTTAATACTATTAGTTGTACCAATTAAAGCTGCTAAATGTCCACCCGCTGAACAACCATAAACTGCTATCTTACTGGTATCAATATTATATTCACTAGCATTTGCTCTAATCCATCTTACTGCTGATTTAAGATCATAAACTGCTGCTGGATAAAGTGCTTCTATTGAAAGTCTATACTCCACTGCTACTGTAATAAATCCTTTAGCGGCAAGTCTTTCAGCCATAGGAATTACTAACTGTATGTTACCACTGCGCCAGCCGCCGCCGTGTATCATCAAGACAGCAGGAAATTTTTCATTTTTCTTAGCTAAAGGGTAGAAGATATCAAGATGAAGTTTCCTTTTTCCAATTTGTTCATATATAATATTTTTCTCTTCTTTTACATTAGAAGGCGGCTTATCTGTAACAAGCTTTGCCTCTGGAAATTTCTTATGTATTTTTATCGTAGCGCTGTAAAGTGTATAAGAAGTATCCCTAGGAATGGGGGAAGTATTTTTCTGGACTTGAGCATAGCTAATAGAAGTTAGTAATGAAACGTACAAGAAGATTTTAAACATGGTACTTTTTCATGTTTTGTATAAATTGTTAGGAACCATTAATGAGTATTTATAGCAAAGCTGGCGTCTCTTTCACTTACGCTTGCAAGAGTGCCCATCATTTTTGTATTGTTTGAAAGATGAAGCCCCTGTAAATCTCCTTTAGAAAAATTCTTACTACTATTGAAACGAATCGTATCAGAACCCGCTCCCGAATCATAAACAAATTTAATTCCTGAGCTAGAAATTAACATTGGTTTGCCTATTACTGTAATCGGTTCACTGTAGAAAAGCAGAAGATAACTTTTCTTTATTTCATATTTTATGACTTTAATATCTTTTTTAGATTCCGGATTCCATTTGCCGTCAAACGTCCATGCTGGAGTAATATCAGAAGGTTTGGGAGAACCGGAAGCAGTACTTAAATTATTTTCAAACCATTTGAAGTCACCTCCAGCACGGCGACAATCAAAATAATAGTCTCTTTCTCCCCAGTTGGATGGACGATCTTTTTCCGGATGACCTGGATATGTAACTCTATAAATTGGTTTATCAGACATGTTTTTTGAGAAATCACAATTCAATAAATAAAATTGTGCATCATAATGATGTCTGCCCAATTCAAATCCTTTCACTCCGTCAAAAGAACAATTCTCAAGAACAAATTTTTGATTTATATTATAACCGCCAGCATGCCAAATAGATGCAGTTTGTTTTTCTTCATAAAATTTAGAGTTACGAATAAAGCACCATCCACGCGGACACACAAAATCAACGGAGCCTTTGAAATAACAGTTAGCATGATAATACATACCGTTCTTGTAATTCCAAAGAGAAACTGTATCCGCACCTTTGCTAAGAACATTGCAATTGATAACTATTGTTCGAGTTCCTGTTCCATATATTGCAAAAGCATGAGGACCAATTTCCGGTTGAGTGTTTTTGATTGTTAAGTTTTTCAGTACTATGTCGTCTGCAAAAATATTAATAACTGCTGGACCAATCGAATCTTTATGAGCTATCCAATCAGTTCTTAATTGATCATACTCAATTATCGTACTATCTCTGCTTTGACCTTTAAGAGTTATATTATCCTGCGTAATTTTGAACTTTTCGATGTACACACCATTCTTAATATAAATCACTACTCTTTCATAGTTAAACATTGGAAGCGACTCTAAAGCTGCGGTGATTGTCTTAAAGTTACCGCTTCCATCCTTCGCTACTGTAATAAAGTGAGTGTCTTTAGCAACAGATTCAGCCTTAAGCTGATGAGCCTCTGGCTCAAATATGGAAATCACTATAAAAAACAAAATGGATTTTAAAAACGTATTCCTCACTTTTTCCTCATACTATTTCTTAAGAAGAATTTGTGTCTGTTTCCATACAGCGATAGCAATTTGTTTCTGCCCCGCAATGTCAGGATGAAGTCCATCAACATAATTTGAAGCTGAAACGGTGCGCAGCAAAGAAATAAATCCAAGAGATTCTTCTTTTGCGAGTTCTTTATATTTTTTTTCTAATTCAGCAAGAGATTTTTTCGTATTCTCATTATATTTTTTCTTCACATTAACTTTAGACATGGTTTTAAGGTTTATGTCTGACGGAGCAAGAATTATTATTTTAGTGCTGTTATCACTTTCTTTGATTTTCTTGATCATCCATTTCATATTCTTGACACATTCATTTACTAAACTATCATTTCCGTTTTTAAGATCATTTACGCCAAGAAAGATTAAGAAATAATCGGCGTGTGGATATTTTTTGAGAATGGGCAAAAGTTCGACTTTATCTGAAGTCTTTCTACTGTTTCTTCCTTCATTAATAAAATCGATTCCTTCATGTTCTTTTGACAGAAAATAAACCCAGCTATGACCGTTTACACGAGCACCATGAGTTATAGAATCACCAAAACAAATGATTTTTTTGTTGTTATTACTATTATAAGTCATAGCAATAAAAACCACCATAACTATGGCAATTACTAAAACAGTAATTTTATCTTTCAGCTGCACTATTTGCTCCCTGCTTTTTCCTTTTTAATTTCATTTAACCAGGTGGGATATTCCTCGAGAACCCTTTGTGGTTCATAAGTATACCAGGTGTATCCAGTACGTCTTTCTCTGCTAACATCAGATAATTTGTAAACCGCTTTGCCGTCCCTGTTAGCAAAAAATATTCTATTTGTTCCCAATCCATAAAAACTTGCCCATATCGGTGGTGCTGTTGGGTCCTCAACTACTACTTTGTCGGAATCAGATTTATGATATTTATAGACAATGTGTGTAGAAGGAATTGTTTTTAATCTTATTCCTTTAATGCTTGAATTTTTGAACCAATTAACCGCACTCTTTATTGAGTTTATTATAGCATCGTCTGGATGTTTTAGACTCATCAAAAAGAGAACTATATCACTGCTTTCTTCCCCACATTTTGAGGCAAGTTCAAACGTACGTGCACCACGTGGACTAAAATCAATGTTGTCATGTTGCTGGCACCATACGGTTAGATTACCGTTTTCTTTTATCTGACATTTCAGAATACACTCAATGCCTTTTTCAAAGGCCAGCTTAACCTCCTCGCGTAGTTTCTCATTAACGAAAGAGAAATAGGGTTTATTCAAAACTATTTCATGCAATACATTCATTACTCCAATCATAGCATTGTCATTAAAGGTTATATATTTTCTGTAACCGCTTGTATCCGGATAAAATTGCGGCCATCCTCCATTTGGATACTGAGCGTTCAACATGAATTTAATTCCTCTTACCGCGGCACTTTTATACCTTTCGTCTTTTGTAATCCAATAAACTTTAGCGAGGTACTCTACCTGCGAATGAGTTGCTCCATTGTCAAAGGTAGTATTGAGTGAATCTTTTCCTTCACTTAATATTTCCTTCTGCTTGTCGGTTAAAATAGCAAGCATGTCATAATTCTTTGGCCAGCCGCCGTTTTTTTGTTGATAAAGTAATATGTTATCGGCAATTCTTCTTATTTGTGTGGGTTTGTATCTTTTTTGATTTGGAAGAGGAAGAAAAACTTGTTCAGAATCCGTAATGTCTCTCCAATGGTGTGCGCTGTCATAGAAACCGGATATATCAATTACAGTATTTTTTATGGGAGACTTTTGTTGTGAATAAATTGGAGGGTATAGAAAAAAAGATATAATTAAAATAGAAAACAACTGTTTCATTCTTAACATGTAAATATGAATTTAATTATGAATGTATTTTAACTCTTTAATTATGTTCTTAAACTATTTAAGAAGGATCATTTTTTTAGTGACATCGTAGTTACCGGTAACAACTCTATAGAAGTAAATTCCACTACTAAAACCTGATGCATTGAAATTAAAGCTATAGTGCCCCATAATTAAGTCCTTGTCTACTAAAGTTTTAACTGGTTGACCGAGTATATTGTAAACTTTCAATAAAACGTGAGATTTTTTAGGTAAATCAAACCAGATTGTCGTTGTAGGATTAAATGGATTTGGATAGTTCTGCAACAGTAGAAATTTATTAAGACGTGCTCCATCATGAATGGATGTAATATTTGTAACATATCCATTTACTTCAATTATGTAACTATCACCATTAGTTACTTTTATATTTACATTACTAGTATCTATACTTGCATTTCTAATTTGAATTCCAACAAGTGATGAAATATTTACATTCTGAAGATGAATATTTGTAAGCGGCATCTCAGGAAGACCAACGACAACTCCACCATAGGCCGAACCTGTGGAAGTTAAATTTTCTACAGTGATATCGTGAAAATGTGGGGTCAATGATGTAACAGGCTGCGCTGTATCCGATTGAGAGGGAATGTTGGGATAATATTCCGAAAAATAAATTGGATATTCTACATTGGTCATTGTAATATTACTGTAATGAATGTTTCTTACGTTTCCACCATTGCCTCTATAAGATTTGATCCTAAGACCATTTGTGGTTCCATTAAAATTACAACTATCAACATACATGCTGTCAACCCCACCGCCCGTTTCACTTCCAATCGAAACACCATGCCCATGAACGAAGGTGCATTGTGATATAAATATCCGTGAGCAACCGGCATTTGGATCGGATGGATCATATCTGCCGGATTTAACAGCCACATTATCATCACCAGTGTCAATGTAACAATTCCTTATATTGACGTTATGGCATGTTGCCGGATCGATACCATCTGTGTTTGGCGAGTTTGAAGGAGCCAAAATTGTAACGCTATCTACTGTCACATTATTACACCATTCCGGTATAAAATGAAATTGTGGTGAATTCTTCAAAGTAATATTCTTTAGCAATACATTATCGCAGTAATTTGGCTGAAACATTCTAGGCCTAACTGAGATAGTTCCATTATTATATGCCGTCCACCATTCTTGTCCTTGTCCATCAATGTAGCCTTTTCCTATTATTGCAATATTATTAGCATGGTTAGCAGTCAGCAACGGTTGCAAAGAGCTTGGCGGTATAGTGGTATCTGCACCAGGTTTGTAATATGCTTTCATGTTTGTTGTGCCTAATAAACCAGCAGTGCTATCTATATATAACGTATCATTACTTTTCAGCTCTAAGGGACCCGTAAGATATATCCCGTTAGTTAATAATATAACACCTCCACCTGCGGCTGATACACTATCAAGAGCAGCTTGAATTGCTTTAGTATTATCTGTTTGTCCATCCCCAACGAATCCATTTCCAGTGCTATCTATTACAAATATTACTTTATGACTTTTTGTCTTAATAGTTAAATTTTGGGGGGATAATGAAAAACCATATGAAATTATAATAATAATTAAAATTTGGCCGAAAGTAGTTATGAAATTCAATAATCGGTTGCTCTTATTACGTTCTATCATTTTAAACTTCATTCTTAAGATGTGAAAGGATCTAGTTAGAATCTAACGTTTTATACTGATATAGTTTGAAGTAAGAAATATTATTTTGATTTTTCCAACCTGACTGAAGTAGGCGATAACACTTTGAACAAATAAGCCGTCAGCATACTTTATAAAATAAATGGGAGTTATCAGTATTTTTGGAGTTACTTTTTAAAATCTTTTTTATCAGGTGAGATATAGGAATAAAAAATCTATTTTTATCTTTCTACCCTGCCGGAACCGCTTCCCTTAGCTAATTTTTCCACTTCCTCCGCTGAAACAAGATTAAAATCCCCTGGTATGGATTGTTTAAGACATGAAGCTGCCACGGCAAACTCAAGAGCATCTTTTGTATTATTTTTAGTTAATAGTCCATAAATTAAACCACCGGAAAAGGAATCGCCACCGCCTACTCTATCAATAATTTCGATATCATATCTCTTCGAACGATATGGCTTTTTACAGTCTTTATCGTCGTGTAATAAAGCACTCCAACCATTCCTGGAAGCAGAGTAACTTTCTCTAAGTGTAATAGCAACCGTTCTAAATCCGAATTTTTCTTTTAGTTTTTCAGCCAGTTCAAAATAACTTTGCTCGTCAATTTTTCCACTTTCGACATCAGTTTGACCGGCTTTAAATCCCAAACTTTTCTCTACATCTTCTTCGTTTGCTATGCAAACGTCAACATATTCCATTAAAGGAATCATTACTGATTGTGCTTCTTCAGTACTCCACAGTTTAGCTCTATAATTTAAATC
>JBJKPP010000289.1:0-8970 GCA_046706145.1 Ignavibacteriaceae bacterium
GGAGAAAAAGCATAATCGAAATCAAGATGTCCCCATATAATTCCAATTCCTCCTGTAAAATTCTTTGCAAAATATCCTGTTTGATAGCCTCCCCTTAAAGCAATTAAGTTATTATACAAAACTTCGGCTCCAAAATTAAAATGGTCAACACTGGAAACTAGATATCTTTGATATTCTCCTGCTCCAGTAATGCTCAATTTTGAATTAGGAATATCAAAATTATAAGCAGCCCCAATTCTTAAATCAGTTGGTAGTTTTGTTCTCTCACTAGCAAGTTTCTGCATAGACCCCAAATTACTAATCACAGACGAAAACGTCAGTCCTTGAAAACTTGATTTATAATTAAGACCGAAATCGAATCCATATCCGGTAGCTTCATTTGTAAAAATACCTTCATATAAATATTTGGCAGATATTCCAAAATTAATTGATTCGGTAATAGGAAATCCGGTTGATAAACTGCCAAAAAAGAAATTTGCATTAAAAGTCGATAAAGGGGGACCCGGTTCAGTTCTAACTTCTATATTATCAACAGAAGTAGTATTAAAACCAACGGCAAAAGGTAAACTAAAAAGGTTAAAACTTGCTCCAATAACCTCGCTCTTGACGTCCTGAATCCACTGATTATGCATCACCATAATTTCATCATTGCTGCTATTAGCAAGATTAGCAGGGTTGTAGAAAAGAGCAGTTACATCGTTAGCAGTTTCACTTCCAACATCTCCCATAGCAATGTTCCTTGCACCGAAACCTAATTTTAGAAAAGACAATCCGCTTTCACCAGCAGTTTGTGAAAATATTGCTGTAGAAGAAAACAATAGTAATATTATAATCTTATTAATATTTTTAACCATTTTATTTTGCTTACGTCTTTAATTTATGCTCTATTAAAAAACAATGTTCAGGCCAATGATATGTCGATCGGATGGCGAATATTCCTCAATCATAAAAGCATACTCAATACCAATTTTCATTTTATCCAGACTGTAAAAATAAGAAAATCCAAGGGAAGGTTTTGCAGGAAAATCTTTATTGCTCAAATTAAACTGGTCAATTCCCCCTCTGAGAAAGAAATCTTGATAAATATTATACTCGATTCCTGCTCTTAGAATATTAGTTTGTGCATTGCTGCTTTCAAGCTCCGCATCGATAATTAAGCCAAGCTTATTATTTTGGTAGGCAAGACCTATCTTTTTGAGAAGAGGGAATTTATCTTCGGTAGTCGTTCCATCTTGTTGATAAAGAGGACTGGAATCCCACTTATATTTAGAATTCAAATCTGTCAAAACAAATGCTAAGTTGAAATAGCTGCTAATTCTATAAAGAGCGCCAATATCTAAGCCAAATGCTGAAGTTGAAATATTTTGATAAAGACTATAATGATAGAATTTTGCAGTTATACCTATTGCAAATTTTTCAGAGAAGCGGTTTGATACCCCAAGAAAGAACATGTTTTGACTGGTTGATAACTCTCCGGTTGGGTTGCCGCTGTAATCCCTCCCATCAATGTTACTTACCCCTGAATTTATTAACCCCACGCTAACCCCTGCCGCTGCTTTTGGTGCAGAGGGATCAGAATTCGAAAATAAATCAAATTTTCTTGTGAAGCTCAAGAAATTGAGTGATCTATCCAACGAAAGGAAACTGTATGATGCTAAAAATGAATTCCCTTCCTGGAAAGCAGATAAAGCAGGATTATAATAGGTTGAAAGATTTCCTTCGGTGACTGCTGAAAAAGCATTGCCCATTCCTATCCCACGCGGCCCAAATCCCATCCTACTAAAAGAGCCCGGCATAATGCTTATAGTACTCTCGGTTGGTTGAGAATATATGCAAACAGTAAAAACTAAAAACGCAAATACCAGTCTCTTCAATTTTCTCTTTCCTATTGAATTACAATAATTTTACCATAAATCGGTTTACTGGAGCCAACATCAATTCTGTAAAAATAAACTCCGTTAGTTACATAATTGCCTTTATCATCCATACCGTTCCAAGTTGCAGGATCAGGTTTTGAATCAATGCTCAAATTTCTAGGTTGGTTCTGCATGATTGTCCGGACATAATTCATTCCGAAGTCAAAAATTCTTATTGTTACGTTCTGTGTTGTTCCACCTGTGCTATACTTAAAGTAAATATTATGATCGAGTCTTGGTGAAAATGGATTTGGATAGGCATAAGCTTCTGTAGTCGATTTCAAAGGCTGGGAGGCAAAATAAATTGTCCAATCACCTTTCCACATTTGGTTGCTGTCTGGTTCTACTAATCTCGCCAGACCACTTCCAGACCCTAACCAAACTGTGTTTCCTGAAGAAGCTGCACTATAAAAAGTATTAGCATGCAAAGTAAAATCTGGAGTTCCATTTTTATATTGAGTTATAGAAGTAGGAAGTATCCACGTTAATCCATTATTATTAGTTCTGAATGCTCCGTCATTGCTGGGACAGATAACATCTTTACCCTTAAATGCAATATTCCATACAGTTTCTCCTGATAAAGTAGTTTTCCAATTTTTCCCACCGTCCGATGAATAGCTTACAGCGTAGAATTCATTTGGATCTTCAGCTTGCCTCGTAGCAGCCCAGATGCTATTGTTGACACTATTATAAGCCATTGCGACAACAAAATTTCCACTGATAGAATTAGTCTGATTCTCATGATTAAATTTTACCCAGCTTACGCCGCCATCAGTTGATTTATTAATTCCATCTGCAGTGCCAACATATAAAGTGGAATCATTTACTGCTATTACTGAGAAACACAAATGATTATTATTTCCGACAGTGCCCACTTTAGGACGCAAAGAAAAATTTAATTGCTCATTTGGGTTTATTTCATTCAGACTATCGGAAGGAAGCAACACTCTCTGCCATGTTTTCCCCATATCAGTACTTTTTCTTAAACCGCTTGCCCATGAAGTTATCCAAACAGTCCCCGGAGTAAAAGCAATATCGTAAGTTAGGTTTTGCTCGGGAACTGTAACGGGCAGTGCCTGTATCTTAGGGTAGTCAACTCCATTGTTAACACCATAAACTAATGATGAATCATTTGAAGAATCAGTAGGCTGGGGAATATTTACCCATGTATTTCCATCATCTGTTGAATAATGAAGACCACTTCCTACATCAACCTGTTCTCCATTTATTTCACTTGTATGCGCAGTAGCTACCCAAAAGACCCCTTTATAATAACCAATTGCTGAAGTGCTTTCGGTACCGAAATCAGATGTTCCACCAAAATTACGCCATGTATTTCCACCATCTGTAGAAAGACTCGGCCCACTGTCAGTACCAAGAAAAATTGTATCTCCAATTGCTATGATATCATCAATTCCGTTGCTGCTTGGAGCAATAGTTAATTGAGCAGCCTGATTTTTTTGAATCTTCAAAACCTTAAACATTTTTGGACGTATTTGCGCAAACGAAAACCTTCCGGCGCTGATGAAAAGAAAAATAATTATAAATCTCTTCACGTAGTGATCAATTTTGATTAGCATTACTTAATATTAATATTATGAGAGATAGTATTACTTTTAGCACCGCTTCTATCAACCGCCTGGAAAACAAAACGATATATTCCTTTTGGGTTTTGTGTATTAACACTAATTATTATAGAATATATCCCGTCGCCGGCAGTAACATCACCATCCAGAGCCGTATTTCCATCATCATGCATATAAAAATGTTTTCCATTTGTAGTACCGTCTGGCTTATATGTTATGAAGTAAACACTATCAATATCACTTAAACCATTTGGGTCGCTAGCATGCAAAGTCATAGATATATTAGTAGGCTTTGTTACGGTTACTGAATCTGGAGCATTTAAGTACGAAATTACCGGGGGCTGATTAAATTGACCGTTCTTATAATCGAAATATTGAACGGCGGCTAAACTCGTATTGTCAGCATTATCTTGAATAAAATATTTAACTGAATATGTGCCTATCGGATCTGATTGACTCATTTGGAAATTGTTGGAATAAACAACTGTATCACCAGTGGACAAATTACTATTTTCATGCAACTGGACGGGAGAATTAGATAGTTCGTTGCCGTCGGGATCATAAACACTGCAATAAACTTCATTTACATCGTTAGACGAATCAAATTTAATATAAAGAGTAATAGAAGAATCTGAAGTACTATATGTGAATGACTGTAAATTAGTTACTCCTTCAACCCTGTAATTTGGCAGGGGAACGTTTACTATATTATCAAATTTTTTCTCGCACCCCATAAAAAGAATGGAAATAGATATTATACAGAGTAATTTTGTTATTAAGTGTTTCTTCATTATTAAAAAAGTTTACTTCCCTATTTCAGCATAAAAGGAGATGGAGAAAAAGAAATTATAAAAATGAAAAAGCTCAGATATCCCAGAAATTTTCTAAAGTTATCCAATTGCGTATCATCGTAAATAGGCGGATGTTTAGGCTTTATTACGAAATACAAGATTAACGCCCAAAAAATCCAGCCATCCCACCCAAAATTAAAAGACCAAACATTTGCTTCGTAAAGAATACCGGTAATCCCTAAAATGAAAAGCAAAATAAGTGATACTGAAGCAATGTGAAAGTGCAATTTGTCGCCCCATAATGAATAAGATATATGACCACCGTCCAACTGTCCTACGGGGATCATATTCATTGATGTTATAAATAAACCGAACCACCCCACACACAAATACGGGTAATGATATATTTCTGACATTGGAGGGAAGAATTTCCCCGGAGCGATAAAAATATCTTTAAAGAATGTGAATAAAAGTGTATTTCCAAACTCTAACCCAAGCTCTCCTTTACCAAAATTCGGAGAAAAAAAATCCGGATGTATTTGCAACAGATATTCAACGCCTGGTAAGTGCGTGAATCCATATATTAAAACAATCAAGCATGCTACAAAGCCTGCTAAGGGACCAGCAATTCCAATATCAAACATAGCTTTTTTAGTAGGAATGGGAGTCCTTGTTCTTATAACAGCGCCCATCGTTCCAAAGTTTAAGAAATAAGGAATCGGTGGAAATGGAATATAAAAAGGTAGAGTCGCCTTCACTTTATGAAATTTTGCGGCAAAATAATGTCCAAATTCATGGCACGTAATAACAAACATAATCGAGATTGAGTATGGCAGTCCCTTCAGCAAAAATGATATATCATAAGGACCAGGACTTCCACTTATCCACGCTGCTCCAGCAAAAGTTGTTGTAATAAAAGTTATTACAAACAAAGATGCATGAAGAAAATATCTATTCTTATCTTTTCTGCTAATTAGGGTGTTATTTATTTGCTGTTCTTCTGCCAATTCGGCCATCAGTCAAGAGCCTGATTTTCAATTTATAAATCGTAATTAATTCCTATAGTTGCATAGTGTTCATTCTGATAAAAATATTCTCCATGAATACTTTTCCCTGACAAGTATGATAATACTAAACTAATTCCTCTCGAATTATATTTACCAAACTTTATTCCCAAAGATATAATATTACTTCCTGAATATTTCCTTATATCCATCAATTTTAAATCATATCCTATAAATGGCGTCATCATTGTGCCGCAGATTTGGGTTAAATGGTAATCAAATCCAGTTTGGAAAATTCCCCTTCTAATGTAATTTGGGATAACATGAAAAAGATACGTCAATCCGAGATAAACTCTAAATCTGTGAATCTCATAAAACGGGAAGAGTTCAAAAAACTCACGGCTATAAACAAACGGTGTTAATCCATCTATCCATCCGTCAGAAGCTTCGTCAAAATGGCCATCAGCAAAATGAGCACTTATGTGACTAAGTCTAAATCTGAAACCATATTGAATGTCGTTGTTAGTTATCTTATATCCTGCATTTAAACCAAAAAGATAATCCACAGCATCAACAGGAAAACGAAAATTCGGCTCTTCGTGAAGTCTTGTATAAGTTGCAAAATCCATCCCGATGGAAAGAACCCTATTTCCTTTTTTGAAGTGGACTATATCATCTGATGTTCCTATATCCAATCTAATTTTCTTCTCACCGAGGAATTGTGCAAATCCTGTTCTTGGCTCAATAAAATTTGCTTTGAAAGGTTGAATATTCAACTCAGGAGGAAACCACTTTACAGATGACTGAGAAAAAACAGCGATATTCAAAACTGTAACAACAATAAAAGTTAGAAATGTTTTCATCAATTTAATCTATACCTTTGTAACTATTTTAGACATAAATCTCTGCTTAATATACTTCTGATAACCATACTTAAACTTTGACTCAAGGCTGGCAATTGAATAAAGGTTAGTTGGGAAAGCAAAAGAAGGTTCAAAATAGCAATTGATTGTGCAACCCTGGCAGAAATCAAATCTGCCTTCCATTTTCATAAAATAATTTAATTTCTCTGAATTTCTTATTTCTTTTATTGGCCTATCAATCTTCAACTTCTCTTTACCAAAATGATAACACGGCAGAATTATTTCGTTCTCTGGAGAAATAACAATCACCCTCGTAACGGCCTTGCATGAAGGATTATTAATCTGGTTGCCGCCATCTTTTCTCAATTTCAAAAAACCTCTGTTCATATAAATGTCGAGTTTACCTTCAGCATATTCTTCTATAAATTCTATTGCCCCATCTGTTAAGCCTGGATTACCAAAATATGAAAAGACAGGATTGACAATTAGAACAAGATTTCTTCTGTTCGCTATTTCATACATTAGTGGCAGTTTGTGATAAGTTTCATTAGTCACAGTGAATAAAATATCAGGGTTTTCTCCCAATGATTTTGCAATTTCTATAGATTCAAAAACTTTGCTATAACAATCTACTCCCCGGATTTGGTTGTGTTCATTTTCATCTGGAGAATCAAGAGAAAAATGAAGAAGATCAATATTACCGGCTAACCGCTCTGCAAACTTCGGATACAAAAGTGCGTTTGAAGTTATACTGGTCTTTATATTCAGACTCTTTGCGTATTCTGCCATGAAGTTTATTTCTTTATGAAGCAGCGGCTCACCGCCAGTAAGGTCAATATACTTTACGCCAAGTTTAGAAAGTTCAGCAACATTCCTTTTGAAATCATCCAATTTTGCAAAGGGGACATGATTAAAATTTTCATGCGAAGCAAAATGGCAAAAATTGCAATACGCATTACACCGGTAAGTTACATAATAATTGCAGAGCAGAAGCATTAATATTCTCTCCCCTTCCAGACAACCTTATGATTCAAAAAAATCAACATAAAAGGTATAAAGAAAACATAAAGCACATAGTAAATCTGAAATGGTATAAAGTATTTTAGTCTGTCAGTTATAAGCAAGGCTTTATGTGAGTTGTAAACCAAGAAAAAGTCGAATATTATTTTTATAAGTGCCAAATATAACCACACAGGTGAGAAAAAGAAAGGTGTAAGCAATAGGAACAAATTTGCTAAAAAGCCGAAAACTAAGACTAAATAGCCTGATAACGGCACCCCAAGACCACCGACAGACCATCTCTTCTTTTGTCTGTAAAGTTCCTTTAAATTTTTGCAAGACAGCGAGGTAACTAAAGCATCCGGGTTAATCGGAAAGATTATCTTATACTTTTTCAAATCATTAATAGCGTTAAGTAGTTGAAAATCCTCAGTAACACTAAAAGGTATTTTTTCATAGCCACCAACTTCAAGATATGCTTTTTTCCGGTAGGACATATTATTTCCTATGCAGCTTATAGGCATTCGCAAATTAATTGTTCCTGCACCAACTGTTTGCAGGTAAATAAAGTCGATCGCCTGCATTCCACTAAAAAAGCTATCCGCGGTTTGCGTAGTATAACCATCTACTATTGCAACATCTGATGTATAATACGAAGCTGTAGTACTAACCCACGTTGGACTAACTGCACAATCTGCGTCTGTAGTTAATATAATTTCTCCTTGTGCGATTTCTATTGCATTGGCTAACGCATTAGTTTTACCTTTTAATTTACCAATTTCCTTTTTGGCTTTTATCTTCTTGAATTTTGATTTACCAGAAATAAAATTATCAATTATTTTCCCGGTATTGTCGGTAGAGTTATCATCAACTATTATTATTTCCAACTTTTCCGCAGGATAGATGATTTTATCCAGCGATTCCAGACATCTTAAAATATTTTCTTCTTCGTTTCTTGCTGCAACTACAACTGTCGCAGATGGGTATTCTTCTTCATTAATTCTAGGGAACATTTTTCTGGAACCAAAATAAAATATGCATGTTTCTATCGCATAAACCAACACGATAACGAAGAATATTATTTCAAGCATAGAGATAAATAATCGCGAGAATTTTTATAATGTTGAGTTACTTAAATATATTAATTTTAGCCTTTAATAACTCCAATTGGTCTCAATTTAGCTACTTTTTTTGTTATTCCTTCTCGATGCATGACGTCGACCACATCGGATACATCTTTATAGGCGTCGGACATTTCTTCGGCAATTGTGGCGTATCCTTTTGCTTGAATAACTATTCCTTTTCTTTTCAATTCCTCCACCAAATCTCTTCCTTTAACTTCTTTCTTTGCCTTTGTTCTGCTAAGATTTCTCCCCGCACCATGACATGAGCTGCCGAATGTTTCTTCCATAGCTTTTTCTGTTCCTACAGCTACAAAAGAATATCGTCCCATGTCTCCAGGAATAAGTACTGGCTGACCTACGCTTTTATATTTGGAAGGAATCATATTATTGCCGGAAGGAAAAGCGCGCGTTGCTCCTTTCCGGTGAACACACACTTTTTTGCGTTCTCCATTTATATCGTGTTCTTCTATCTTAGCAATATTATGACAAACATCATAAATCAAATTAAATTCAAGTTCTGACTCTTTCATTTTAAAAGTTCGCATGAAGGCTTTCTTTGCCAAATGCATAATGACCTGTCTGTTATTCCACGCAAAATTAGCCGCCGCCTGCATTGCTGATAAATAATTCTTCCCTTCATTAGAACTTATAGGAGCACAAGCAAGCTGTTTATCAGGTAAAGAATAA
>JBJKPP010000290.1:0-17643 GCA_046706145.1 Ignavibacteriaceae bacterium
TGTCTCTTTCTCCTGTGAATTTAAATAGCTGTAACCAATCCATGTTGCTATCCCGGGAACTAACTCTCCTTTATATTGTAGATCCATTCCATAAGCGAATCCCTTATAATTATTTTTGTCACCATAAGTTAAATCCAATTGATCGATATAGTAAGGAATTAATCTACTTAAGTTCCTATAGTAAAGTTCTGCCGTAAAGCTGGTATTATGTTTAAACTGTTTTTCCCAACTTAAATCATACTGGATACTTCTCTGTGCTACCAACGATTTTGCGACACTCAGACTTTTATCGCGAGTCTCATAAAAATACGGCGGTTGATAGTAGTATCCCCATGCAAAGTTTATAGAATTTGAAGGGTCCGGCTTGTATGTCGCACTTGCACGGGGACTAAGAAGGAACTCGCCATTAAAATAATACTTGAGCGCTCTTACACCAAGATTAACATTAAGTTTATCACTTAAGGAAATAATATCTTCTGCATAAGCTGATAAAGAGTTGAAATTAGCATCCAACTTTGTATTTGTTAAGTTCGAGGCATTTAGAACGGAGTCCTGGCCGGTATAGTTAGCTGATTCATCAATAGAGCTATTCATCCTAGAATACTTAAATCCTAACCCTAATTTTAGTGTTTGGATGTCATAAATTAGGTTATAGTCTGATTTCAGTTCGTATCTATAAGTTATAAGAGAATTATCGGCAAATTCATACCCTGCTTCAATAAATTTTACATTCTCCTGTGGATTATAAGCATCACTTGAATAATAAACGTTATATGTTACATTCTTATTATTAAACTCTTTATCAGAATAATAACCAAATAATGTGGTTAGATTTGAGTTGTCGCTTAAACGTGTCAAAAATTTTAGGCCAAATAAATCTGAATCGTACTTATAATTTGTGTAACCACTAGATTCTAAATTTATTTGTTTAATATCGAGATAACCAGTTTGGAAATTACCCATCCAGTTTTGCGGAGTTAACTTAAAATTGTTCCTTGCGGTTATTAACAGAAGTTGCACACTAAAACTTTTTGATATGTTATAGGAACCCAGGAACTGGAAATCTTTAAAGCTTGGTGTATAATTACCTTTTGTTTGTAATGTCTCGGTAAATAATGAAGGATACGCATATCGAAAGCCGCCTGCCCAGCTAAAATCACCGGATTTATCATGTAGAGTAAATCCGGCACTGAATAAATCCACATTAGCTTCTCCCCCAAGCACCGGTTTCTCATTAGCCTTATAATTTACTGAAAGAACAGACGACATTTTATCGCCGAACTCAACAGGAAATCCCCCATTATAAAATTCCAGATTGTTTACCATGTTCTCATTGATTATCGATTGGCTTTCTTCTATTCCTTGTTGAATCAAATATGGCTGATAAATTTCGTAGCCGTTTAAGTATATAAGATTTTGATCAAAATTCCCGCCTCTAACATTGTACGTGTTCGAGAGTTCATTATTAGATGTTACCCCAGGCAAGATTTTCACACTTCTTATAACATCCGAATAAAGATTAGGCATGTTTTGAATATCTTTTGCCTTTAAAGTATCGAGAGTGTGAGTGCTGACGACTCTATTAGCCTTTACGGTAACCCCATTTATTTGATAAGCGCTTGGATCCATATAAATATTTAATTGATAACTCTTCTTATCATTCTTAATTATTATATTTTTTAACAACGATTTATATCCTACATAACTGAAATTAATTCTATATTTCCCGGGATGGACATTCAGTTCATAATTTCCAGTGCTATCTGTTGATGTGCCAAATTGAGTATTCTGAATAGTAATATTAACGCCTTTTAAAGGGAGGCTACTAACTCGATCCTTCACATATCCATTTATCTTAACCGGCCTTGTCTGGGCGTTTGTACTTAACGAAAGTATCGTTAAAATAAATAACGTTAATCTAAAGCAATAGGAACCGGAAGAATAAATTCTGCGCATAATGCTATTTATAATTGATAAAATAAGTTGGCCAATTTTCCCCTTTAACATAATCACTTCGTAAAAGCCGGCAGAACCATCTAATTAATTACAGATAACTTGTGATATTTGTAAAAGAGATTTTTTGATCTTATCTACGTTAGACCAACCGAGACAAAAAAGTTTTTATTGTAACAAGTAGTTTATTGAAGAAGCCCCTTGTTTATTTGGGATTTGCAGACGAGAATGGTTATATAAAAAGAAATATTATTTCCTAAAAACATATTTTACAAAAAATTTCTTTAATGCATTAACGAAAAAGAGAATAAACATTGAAAGATTCAAGAGCAAAAAATGGTTGATTTTGAAATCAAAAAAAATAATGATTAAGCGTAAATATTAAACCGTAAATAAATTAGGTTTAACCTTTATTACCTATTCAACTTAGTCTCTCAAAATAAAATTACCCGACAAAGTGGTTTTAGAACTACCTCCAACCATCACCTTATATTCTCCAGGCTCAATTTCCCATTTTTTGTCGATACCCCAAATTGCCAGATCTGCCTGCTTAATGTGAATTTTGATTTTCTTAGATTCTCCATGCTTTAAATAAACACGTTTAAATCCCTTTAAAGATTTTACAGGCGTTTCCACAGTCGCTGTTTTCTTATGAACATAAACCTGTGCGACTTCATCACCATCTCTATTTCCTACATCAGAAAGACGGAAAGAAACTACTATATCACTATCACTTTCGCTGCTTGGCGCCATAATTTTTAGACTATCATACTTAAAAGAAGTGTAACTAAGTCCATAACCAAATACAAACTGCGGCGAATCATCTCCACTAATATATTTTGTCATTTTAGATGGTCCATGATCATAATAAACGGGCAACTGCCCGACGCTTTTGGGAAAAGAAATAGAAAGCCTTCCTGCCGGGTTATTTTCACCAAAAATTGTTTCTGCAATTGCACGCCCTCCAAACTCTCCCGGATACCATGCCTCAAGAATAGCAGGGACATGCTTTGCAGCCCAGGGAATTGCTAGAGGTCTGCCATTCTGAAGAACAAGTACTACAGGTACACCCGTTTCAACAACAGCTTTCATCAGTTCTTTCTGATTCCCAGGCAAACCTAACTTAGAACGGTCATGACCTTCTCCCGAAATTCTGCTGTTCTCTCCCAGCGCAAGTATAACAACCTCTGCCATCCTTGCTTCAATTAAGGCAGAGTCTATATTTCCACCGTAGCTGTAAAGAACCTTCGTTCCCGGCTCTACAATCTTCTTGATTTGTGCTAACATTCCTTCTTTCTGTCTGTCTTTAGGAAAACCAGAATAATCACCTAGCCGCGTACTGTCTGCATTTGGGCCAATTACTGCTATAACATCTAAACCTTTCTTTAACGGAAGTAATTCCCCCTCATTTTTAAGAAGACACATTGACTGACGAGCAACTTTCAAAGCAAGAGCTAGATGCTCATCTGAACGACATACTTTCTTAGTTAAACTTGTATCAATATACGGGTGATCAAATAATCCGAGCATAAATTTTACTCTTAGAATTCTTGAAACCGCACTATCAACTACAGCTAAAGAAATTTTCCCATCTTTAACACCTTCAACAATTGCATTCTGATATAGCTCGTGTGGGAAATCATAGAATTGCATATCAACACCTGACTTCAACGCAAGATAAATGGCATCAGCCGGCGTGGCAGCAACATGAAAAATATTATAAAGCCTGCTAATTGCACCGAGGTCGGAAAGCACAAATCCATCAAACCCCCACTCATGACGTAAGATTTCATTTAAAAGCCAAGAATTCGCAGTGCAAGGCACACCATCGATGCTATTATATGCAGCCATTATACCCATTGTATGTGCTTCGCGCACAGCCGGTTCAAATGATTTAAGCAGCACCTCACGAATTTCCCTTTCACCTGCATGGACCGGAGCTGTATTCAAACCACTTTCCGGTAAGCCGTAACCGGCAAAATGTTTCGGCTCTGCTATACAATTAGAATCAGAAGCGAGAGACATTCCCTGCATTCCTTCTACATATGCAGCAGCCATTCTTCCGGAAAGAAATGGATCTTCTCCGAAATCTTCCTCTACTCTTCCCCATCTGGGGTCACGCGCAATATCTAGTACAGGCCCTAGAATCATATCAACACCGTCTGCTCTTGCTTCCGATGCAATTGCTGCACCAGTTTCCTTTGCTAACTTAGTGTTCCATGTTGTAGCTAAATTTACGCTTTGTGGAAAAATTGTTTTATTTAATCCAATGTAACCATGCAAGCCCTCTTCAATAAATAAAGCAGGAATACC
This sequence comes from Ignavibacteriaceae bacterium, assembly GCA_046706145.1. GTDB lineage: Bacteria > Bacteroidota > Ignavibacteria > Ignavibacteriales > Ignavibacteriaceae > JBJKPP01. Next base: position 4,267 of record JBJKPP010000290.1, read on the forward strand.
TAACCGATTCGATTTAATAACCCAAGCCTGCAGGCTATTATAGAGAGCTGGTCTCGGATAAATGTCATGAATCGCTCCTACCCCTAGATTTCCCAAAACCTTTTCTGCTTTCGATGGATTAAAAACAGCGTCCGGTTTAGCATGAGTGTTATCCTCTATTTGACTGTCATCGAGAAAATCCTTTGCTCCAGAATACATATCAAGTTGTCGGGCTTTCTCTTTTAAGGTCATTTTACTCAGCAAATCTTTAACTCTTTCTTCGACAGATAAATTTGCATTTTTATAAGATAACGTTTCGCCTGCGATTAAATTCCCGGATTTTTTATTCTTGGCTAAATTCTGGGCATAATTGTTAGAAAACAATAACATTGTTAATAAAATAATTAAAAAGTAATGAAGGAAATTCCAGGTGGAACTAAATTTTTTCTCTATTCCAGCAAAGTTCATAACTAAACTCCAACAAAAATTGTGAACAAAATTAACAGCAAGAACTGGTTTTGCAAGTATCAACCTTAACAACAATAAATAATTATTTTGATTATTGCTATTATCATTAGAAGCATTGTCGGAAATTTATTGTTACTTATCAAGGTTTGTATAATTTAAATTTAAATACACTATTTTTACTTAGGTTATTTTTTCAAAGAATCAAAAAAGAAAGGATGAATTGTGACATCAGAATTAGCTGGCCGTATAAATGAATCCCCTACAATGAAAGTGGCCGCCCTTGCTAAAAAGATGAAGGCTGAAGGGGAAAAAGTAATCAGCCTCAGCGTTGGTGAGCCAGACTTTCCTACTCCTAGTAATATTAAAGAAGCTGCAATAAAAGCTATCAACCAGAATCAGACTTACTACACTATCAATGCGGGGACTCCTGAACTGCGAAAAGCTATCGTAGAAAAATTAAAAAGAGACAACAACTTAACATATGATGTAAAAAATGTAATTGTTTCCAACGGCGCTAAACATAGTGTTTTTAATTGTGTGCTTGCAGTAGCTAATCCGGGTGAAGAAGTTATAATTCCTGCGCCTTACTGGGTCTCATACCCGGATATGGCAAGCATGGCAAATGCTAAATCAGTAGTTGTTGAAACAAAAGAAGAGAATGGATTTAAGCTTACTCCTGAACAATTGGAGAAAGCAGTTACTTCGAAAACAAAAATACTTATTCTCTGCAATCCATCTAACCCAACTGGTTCCGCCTATACTAAAGAAGAGTTAGAGAAAATTGCTGAAGTTTGCCTAAGACACAAATTCTTTATTGTTGCTGATGAGATATATGAAAAACTTGTATATGGCGATTACAAGTTCGTAAGCTTTGCATCATTAAATGAAGAATTGAAGAAAAGAGTGCTTGTTGTTAACGGAATGTCTAAGGCATATTCGATGACCGGCTGGCGGATAGGTTATACTGCTGGAGATGAGCAGGTAATACAGGGAATAAATAAAATCCAGAGCCATAGCACTTCAAACGCATCGTCAATTTCGCAGGCTGCTGCAGTTGAGGCTTTAAACGGACCGCAGGATGCTGTTGAAACAATGAGAAAAGAATTTGAAAAAAGAAGAGACTTCCTCTACGAGCAATTGACTTCCATAAAAGGTGTTACTTGCTACAAACCGGAAGGAGCTTTCTACTTATTCCCTAACATCTCATCATTTTTCAATAAGTCAGATGGAAAAACCAGCATTAAGGATTCTATGGATTTTGCAATGTATATTTTGAACGATGCAAAAATAGCTGCAGTCCCCGGAAGCGCCTTCGGTGCGGAAGGATTTATACGTTTCTCTTACGCAACGTCCATGACTAATTTAGAAGAGGCTTCTAAAAGATTGAAAGAATCCCTCGCGAAGTTGAAGTAGGCGATTGGTTAATTCTTAATATAAAGCTGAAGTGACTTGAGAATATTTTCTACGGGCATTTCCTGGCCTGTCCATAACTTGAAAGATTCTGAAGCCTGATAAACTAGCATATTTAATCCATCTAAAGGCATAGCCCCTGCTGATTCTGCCAGTCCAAGTAATTTTGTCCTTACCGGATTATACACCATGTCAAATACAATCTGGTTTTTTTTGAATGAATCTTTTATAGTTGTTATTGAGTCATCAACATCCGGGAACATTCCTACTGATGTTGAATTGACTATTAGTTTAGATTCCTGAAGTATTTCAACAATATCGCTGGGTACTAAAGCGAAAGTCTTGAATGCATCAAATTTCATCTTTGCCTTAAAGTATTCTTTCAAGGCGTCCGCTTTTGCTTCTGTTCTATTAATAATTATAATGTTCTTTGGTTTAAAATTTTTAATTAAACAATAAATCACTGCTCTTGCAGCTCCACCGGCACCGAACAGTGTTATATTTTCTCCATTAATTTGTTTCTTAAAAGGTTTCAAAGTTTCAAGAATTCCATAAACGTCGGTGTTATAACCGGCTAGCTTGCCCATATAATTTACAACAGTATTAATAGAACCAACCAACGATGCTTCTTCTGATACATTATCCAAAAATTGAATTATATTTTCTTTGTGAGGAATTGTGACATTGAATCCTGCAATTCCTAGCGCTACCACTCCTTTAATTGCATTCTTGAGATTAGAATTCGATATGTCGAATGGCATGTATATATAATCTAAATCTTTCAGTTCAAACGCAAGATTATGTATATACGGGGAAAAACTATGCTTTACAGGATGTGCAAACAATCCGACAATCTTTGTACTTAAACGGAAGTTATCTTTCATTTATATCTAATCTTCTTAATGTATTATTACACCGCAACTATTAATAACCGCAAAGCTAATGCAAAAGAATTTTTTAGAACTGTTTATTTAATGTGCTTAAAATAAAGAAGATGGAATAAAGAAACTAATTTTTATGGAAGATGGAGTATGGTTAATGGTATATGTAAGATGGTTAATAGATTATATTTTAATCAATCGTATCGTCCATAATTCATCTTACATAATACATGTTCCACCGTACATGTTAAATTTCCCCTAAAAGTTTTTTGAAGAGCCTTGAGGATTTAATTTCAGGATATTCGTCTGCAAATTCTTTCTTGATTGATGGGTCCAACTCGAAAGCTGTTTTCAGACATTCCACCGCTTCTTGCGTCCTGCTAAGAACAAAACTTACCTTAGCTTTTCCATAATATGCAGTAGCATTATTTGAATTCAAATTTATACATTCTTCAAAAGCCGTCAAAGCTTCAGTCCAATCACCAAGCTCATAGTAAGTCTCTGCTAAATTATACCAGACATCAAAATTACCTGGCTCTATAACTGCAGCTTCTCTATAGCTTAGAATCGCTTCTTTTAATTTACCAAGCGAGTACTCAAGATTAGCTTTAGCGAACCATGCATCGACTCCGCTTTTTGATAATGATATTGCTTTGTTAAAATCTCTTAACGCCAATTGAAATTTCCCAATTAAATCATAACAGTAACCTCTTGCAAGGTATGCTTCATAATAACTTCCATTTGATTTTATGGCTTTTGAATAGTATTTAATTGCATTTACTGTGTCACCTAATTCTTCGTAAATGTTACCAATATTATATAGAGAAGCGTCATCATCTATATCATACTTAAGAACCATTTTAAAACATTCAATAGCCTGCTGCAGACGGCCGAGGTCCGCTAGAGCATTACCTTTATTAAACCACGCACTTGTAAAATCGTCTTTTATTGCTAAAGCAAAGTCATAACTTTCAATTGCATTTTCCATTTGTTCAAGTTTTGCTAATATAACTCCTCTATTGTACCAGCCATTCGGATTGTAAGGCTCTATTTCCAGGAATTTATCATAGCAATCAAGAGCCTTGTTTAACTTCTCAAGATTCTCATAACAATAAGCCAACTCAAAATATGCTTCAGAAGAATTTTCGTCAATAGAAATTACTTTTTTAAGATACTCAATTGCTTTCGCATAATTTTCTTCCCGCTGCTCCAATAAGCCAATGTTAAACAGAACATCATCGTTGTTCGGTTCGATGTTTAATGCCTTATGCAGAGTTTCCTTTGACTTTTCAATTAGTCCAAGATTCTCTTCTGTATTAGCTTTTTCGATAAGAACATCTGTATCCGACGGATTTAGGGATAGCGATTTCTGATAGCAATCCAAAGCGTCATAAAATTTGAACTGTGAATTAAGGATTATCCCTTTTTTGAACCAATATTCGGAATTATAAGGTGAGATATCTATAAGACGATTAATAAAGTAAAGTGCATCTTCAAACTTTTCATTATCTATGCAATCTTGAATCAACTCTTCAATAGATTCAAGAGAGTCAAAAATCAGATTGGAATCTACTATTTCTTTAAACCGTTCAATCTGATCGTTAATTTTAGTCTTTTTATTGAATAAACCGTCATCCAGGAAATTAGAATTTTTAGACGCCATCAACTCACCATTAAGAAAAAATTTTCTAAAGAATGTATTGTTAAAGCAGAACAAAAGCAAATTAAATTAAACACGGTTTCTGCTAGAATACAGAACACTACCATAACTTTAACATAACAAAATAAATGCCGGGATTCAGGTGCAAAGCAGGCCTGCTTATACCTATCGGCAAGTAAATACCGGTAGTAAAGTTTCAATATATTGCTAATTGCTCAATACACGTGTAACTTTTGTAGCAGCTTCTCCTAGACTATTTGCCACATCAAAGTTTAAACCAGACTCGTCAAGCATTTTAGCAGCCAGTTCAGCATTGGTACCTTCAAGTCTAATAACAATCGGAACGTTAACATCCATTTCCTTGGTCGCATCAATTACACCGCGTGCTACTCTGTCGCATCTTACAATACCACCAAAAATATTTATCAAAATACCTTTAACATTCTTATCCGAAAGAATGATCTTAAAACCATTCGACACAGTTTCCTTGTTTGCGCTTCCGCCAACATCCAGGAAATTTGCAGGTTCTCCGCCAGCTAATTTTATTATATCCATTGTAGCCATTGCTAGTCCAGCACCATTAACCATGCATCCAACATTTCCATCAAGTTTAATGTAGTTAAGATGATATTTGGAAGCTTCTGTTTCCAAAGCATCTTCTTCATCAAGATCGCGGTACTCTGCTATATCCGGATGTCTATAAAGTGCATTATCATCAAAATTCATTTTTGCATCCAGCGCAATTACATTTCCTTCTCTTGTAACTACAAGCGGATTTATTTCTGCTATAGAAGCATCAACCGCAATATATGTTTTATAAAGAGATGTGATAAATTTAAGTGCGTTCTTGGCTTGTACACCACTTAAGCCCAAAGCAAAAGTTAATTTTCTTGCCTGGTAAGGCTGGATACCAAGTTCAGGTTCGATTGTTTCTTTTACTATCTTTTCAGGAGATTCTTGAGCAACTTTTTCTATCTCTACTCCACCTTCAGTAGATACCATTATAACATTCTTAGAAATAGAACGGTCTAGCGTAATACCTAGATAAAGTTCCCGTTCAATGTTGACACCCTGCTCAATTAAAAGTCTCTTAACAATTTTACCTTCAGGACCAGTCTGATGTGTAATCAGGTTCATGCCGAGCATTTGCGTTGCCAAATTTCTAACCTCATCCAGACTTTTTGCTAATTTAACACCTCCACCTTTACCTCTTCCGCCAGCATGTATTTGTGCCTTTACTACCCAAACATTACCACCAATTGATTCCGCTGCTTTTACGGATTCTTCCGGAGAAAATGCTACGTGTCCCTCGGGAACCGCTACATTATATTTCCTAAGTATTTCTTTAGCTTGATATTCATGAATTTTCATAAATTAAGTTCCTTTTCAGTACAAATTTGAATTTCTTACAACTATTGTCATTAATATTCTTCGAAGCAAGAATATTCTCATAACGTAAAATAAAACTTAACTCTTTTGCAAAATAGAATCAATTTTTGATAAATTAGTCATAGTAAAAAGGCACACTTATATGGCTGAACTTTCTAATGTAAGAACTATTCCAGAAATTTTTGAACATGTTCTTGAGCAATACGGGAAAGACCCTCAAAAAACACCTATGCAAAGTAAAGTTAATGATGTTTATAAAGGAATAACTTACAATGAATTAAAAGAAGAAGTTAAAAATTTTGCTTATGGCTTAATGTATCTGGAAATTGAAAAAGATGATAAAATTTCTATTCTTTCTGAAAATAAACCAGAGTGGATTTACAGCGATCTTGCGATACAGCTAATCGGTGCAGTAGATATCCCGTTATACCCTTCACTAACTAATGATTCCATTCGTTATATAATAAACGATTCGGATTCAGTTGGTATTATTGTTTCAAATCAATTTCAATTGAACAAGGTGCTAAGAATTAAGGATAAATGTAAAAAATTAAAATTCATAGTTGTACTTAACGAAAAAGATGTTCCTCCAGGTACTCCGGATATTTACTCGTTCAAAAAATTGCAAGACATAGGTAAGGGATATAAGAAAGCAAACCCGGACCTTATTAAAGAAAAAAGTAAAGAAGTAAACGAAGACGACCTTTGTACAATAATATATACTTCGGGAACGACAGGAGAGCCCAAAGGTGTTATGCTCTCTCATAAAAATATTGTATCAAATGTAAAAGCTGCAATTGAATGCTTAACAATAACTGAGAAAGACAGTTTTCTCTCATTCTTACCTATGTGTCACATTTATGAAAGAACAACCGGTTATTATATGGCTTTCTCCTGTGGATGCGCAATATATTTTGCTGAGAGCATCGAGAAAGTAGCGCAAAACTTAGTCGAAACGAAGCCGACTATAATGACTGCAGTCCCAAGACTGTTTGAAAGGATGTATTCTCGAATAATTAAAAATGTAGAGGCAGAACCAAAAAACAAACAGAAGATATTTTATTGGGCTGTTGAAGTTGGTAAAAAATATCAAGATGCAAGAAGACATAAAAAATTATCATTACCCTTGACAGCAAAAAACACTATCGCTCAGAATTTAGTGTTCAAAAAATTGCAAGAAAGGACCGGGGGGAACTTAAGATTTTTTGTTTCCGGTGGGGCGCCTTTACATAAAGAATTGGCTGTATTCTTTGAAGCTGTCGGGATACTTGTACTCGAAGGTTATGGACTAACAGAGACTTCGCCTGTCGTTGCTTTCAACCGCCCTGATAATTATAAATTCGGAACAGTTGGACAGATATTACCAGGAATGGAAGTTAAAATTTCAGAAGATGGAGAAATTTTAGTTAATGGACCTAATGTAATGCAGGGATATTATAAAAATGAAAAAGAAACAAGAGAAGTAATTAAAGATGGATGGCTGCACACAGGAGATATTGGACATATTGATGAAGAAAACTTTCTCACAATCACCGACAGGAAAAAACATCTTTTCAAAACATCGGGTGGTAAATATATAGCCCCTGCCCCCATTGAGAATTTATTCCAGTCGAATAAATACATCGACCAATTTGTTTTAATTGGTGATAAAAGAATGTATTTGACTGCCCTTATAATACCGGACTTTGAAGCTGTCAGGGAGTATGCTGATTCGCATAACATCAAGTACAAAAAAGATGAAGACTTAATTGAAAAGGAAGAAATTTATAAGCTAATAGAAAGTGAACTCAACAAAACACAAAAAAGTTTGGCCAACTATGAAAAGGTTAGAAAATTTGCTCTTTTGAAAAGGCCTCTTTCAATGGAAGACGGTGAAATTACACCAAGTCTAAAAGTACGAAGAAAAGTAATCGATCAAAAGTTCAATGATATTATAAATGAAATGTATAAGAGTTTATAATAATTAGATTGATTCTAAAATCTTAACTAATTTTTTGTGAATATTTTTGTTTGTCGCAAGGAATTTCTTACTATATATATCAACTTCTTTTCCATGAAAATCACTCACAATTCCACCAGCTTCTTCCACAATTAATAACCCGGCACACACATCCCAGGGATTCAAATAAACTTCCCAAAATCCATCAAAGACTCCATTCGCAACATAGCACAAATCTATTGCAGCGGAACCTAATCTTCTGACTCCCCTCGCAAGTTTTGTAAGGGTTGTAAATTTCCCCAAGGCATTTTCAGGATTTTCAGAAATATTATATGGAAAGCCTGTCACCAAAACACTGTGGTTCAACTTGTCGTTTTCACCAACTTTTATTTTTTTTGAATTAGCGAAAGAACCTGAACCAAGTTCCGCAGAATAAATTATATTTTGCATTACATCATTTACAACTGCAGCAACTGTTTTTCCGTTTTTCTGTAATCCGATTGAGACTGAAAAAATGGGAAGCCCATGAGCAAAATTTGTTGTGCCATCCAGAGGATCCACGACCCATAGATATTCGTTTCCGTCTTTTACATTCCCTTCTTCTTCCGATAAAATACCATGACCGGGAAATTTTTTGCTGATGTAATTAATTATGGCCTTCTCAGAAGCTTTGTCTATTTGAGTAACAAGATTCGTTTCGTTTGTTTTAAACTCTATATCAAGATGTTTTCCAAAACCCTCTCTAACTATGTTTCCTGCCTCTTTAGCAATATCAATTACGTTATCAATCATCATTCACTTTCTCTTATAATTTCCAATATTATTTAATAAAATTATGCAAAAATAACAAAAAACTAGTGAAATCACCTCTCCTTGAAAGCATAGACTTATTTTGGTATATTTTTGTTCAATTAAGACAAAAATGAGGAAAATTTTTTGAAAGAAATCAGCGAAGTTGACATAAAAACATCAAATGAAAACTCAATCGTAGATACCGTACCGGAGGTTCTTCCTATATTACCGTTACGCGATATTGTAATCTTCCCATACATGATTTATCCAGTTTTGGTGGGAAGAGAACAATCTATAAAAGCAGCTAATTATGCTTCGGAATCTACTAAATATATATTTCTTGCAGCCCAAATAAAATCAAATATAGAAGATCCGCAGATCACAGATATTTATAGAGACGGTACAATTGCTAAAATTGTACAAATTTTGAAATTGCCAAACGGGTTAATGAAGATTCTGGTTGACGGACTCATACAGGGAAGAATTGTAAACTTCACAGGGAATAAAGAATTCTTCGAAGGAAAAGTTGAAGTTATAATTCCAAAATATGAACTCGACCACGAAATGAATGCTTTGGTAAGACAGATGTCACAACTGTTTAAAGAGTATATAAAGATAAGTAAAAATATTCCCAATGAAGCTTTAAGTGCATTCGAAAATATTGAAGAGCCGGATAGAAAACTCTTTTACGTTGCTGCAAATATAAATCAGTCAATTGATACAAAGCAGGAAATCTTAAAAAAGATAACGCTAAAAGAACAATTCTATGAAGTCATTAAGATTTTAAATTCCGAAATAGATATTCTAAGAATCGAAAAAGAGATTGACAGTAAGGTTCAAGAAAACATTTCGCGTACACAAAGAAAGTTTATCATTCAGGAACAAATAAAGATTTTGCAGGATGAACTCGGCGAAGATGAAGATGCTTCCCCTGAGTTCTCAAAGATGCGTGAGGAGATCAAAAAAGCAAAAATGCCCAAGGAAGCAGAAGAAAAAGCTATTGAGGAATTAAATAAGCTTAAGAAAACTCCTCCTATGTCTCCCGAATCTACAGTAATAAGAAATTATCTGGATTGGCTGATCGAGGTGCCATGGTCAAAAAGCACTAAAGATGATTTAGACATTAAGCATGTTCAAAAAATTCTTGATGAAGATCATTACGGACTTGAAAAACCAAAGCAAAGAATAGTTGAACATATAGCTGTTCTTAATCTAGTAAAAAACATGAAAGGACAAATTCTCTGCTTTGTGGGGCCTCCGGGAGTTGGGAAAACTTCTTTGGCACAATCCATTTCCAGGGCTCTCGGAAGAAAGTTTGTTAGAATTAGTCTTGGCGGCATAAGAGATGAAGCTGAGATCCGCGGACATAGAAGAACTTACATTGGCTCAATGCCTGGGAAAATTCTTCAGTCTATGAAAAAAGCAGGAACAATAAATCCAGTTATGCTTTTAGATGAAATCGATAAAATGAGCATGGATTTCCGCGGTGATCCGTCTTCTGCTATGCTGGAAGTACTTGACCCTGAACAAAATAATACATTTAGCGATCATTATATCGAAGTAGAATATGACCTTTCTAATGTATTATTTATTACAACTGCGAACGTTAGATACAACATTCCTATCCCTCTTCAGGACAGAATGGAAATTATCGAACTGCCAGGCTATCTGGAACATGACAAAATAGAAATTGCAAAGAGACATATTATTCCAAAGCAATTAAAGAATCATGGTCTGGAAGATAAAAATGTTTCCTTCAGTGATAATGCGGTAAAAAAAATTATAACAGAATATACACGTGAGTCGGGAGTTAGGAATTTAGAAAGAGAACTTGCTTCTATCTGTAGAAAGATAGCTCACGAAATTGTCTTGAGAGATTCTAATAACGGTAAGACACACAAGCAAAAGTCTAAATTCATGGTGGATGAGAAAAAAGTTGAAGATTATCTAAAAGTTCCAAAGTTCAGACAAAGGGCACACACTAAAGATAAACTTGTAGGAAGTGCAACCGGCTTAGCATGGACAAGCGTAGGCGGAGAAATATTGAATGTAGATGTTACTACTATGAAAGGACACGGCAAATTAACTTTAACGGGTCAACTCGGCGATGTTATGAAAGAATCTGCTCAGGCAGCTTTAAGTTATATACGATCCAAAGCGGAAGATTTCGGTCTCGCTCCAAATTTCTTTGAAGATAAAGATATTCATGTTCATCTGCCTGAGGGAGCAATTCCAAAAGATGGGCCTTCGGCAGGAATAACAATGGCAATGGCTCTTCTCTCTGCTGTCCGCAATGTTCCTGCTTCAAATAATATAGCCATGACCGGAGAGGTAACTTTAAGAGGAAATATTTTGCCAATCGGCGGACTGAATGAAAAATTGCTTGCAGCAAAGCGTAACGAAATCAAAACAGTTTTGATTCCTTCAGATAATGAAATTGATTTGAAAGAAATTCCTGAAAAAGTACTTGAGGGCCTGAAAATAATTCCAATCGGCAAAATTGAAGAAGCGATACCCTACGTATTCCCAAACCTCCCTACTGGACAGGCAAGTTTGAAACTTAGGAAGAAACAAAAAAAATCAAAGCCGTCTGCTAAGAAAAAGACTAGAAAAGGAGCAAAATAAATTTGGCGGAAACAATAAGTATTGATAATAATTTAACGCTCGGTGAAAAATATCAGGCTTTGCTTCCACAAATAAAGTCACTTCTTACTATAGAAGACAAACTAATTTCTAATCTTGCAAATTTAACCGCAGTATTAAAACAAACTTTCGAAAAAATCAGCTGGGCAGGTTTTTATTTTTCCGACGAAAACAAACTTTACTTAGGCCCTTTTCAAGGCAAAGTTGCATGTACAAGTATTGAATTTGGTAAAGGAGTTTGTGGAAAAGCTGCAGTAGATAGAAAATCAATTGTAGTAGTCGATGTAAATAAATTTCCCGGACATATTTTCTGTGACCCCGACTCAAAATCTGAAATAGTTATACCAGTTTTGAAAGAAGATAAACTCTTTGGAGTTTTGGACCTTGACAGTAATGAGTATAATTCATTCAACGAAACGGACGAAAAATATTTAACTGAGATCTGTGAATTTTTGTCGTCCCTCATAGCAGTCTATCCTGCCGGCAGGCAGGTCTGAAAAAACATTAATTAAGGAATCTTGAGTAAATGGCCTACGTAGTAACAGCAAGAAAGTGGCGGCCTAAACGATTTGACGAAGTGGTCGGGCAGGAACACATAACTACAACTCTTAAGAATGCTATTATTAACAACAGAATTGCGCATGCATATCTATTTACCGGCCCAAGAGGTGTTGGCAAGACTACAACGGCAAGAATTTTAGCAAAAGTTTTAAACTGTTTAAATCCTCAAGATGGCGAACCTTGCAACAAATGTGAAATGTGCATATCTATTCAGACCTCTCAATCCTTAGATATAATCGAGATCGACGGCGCATCTAACAGAGGAATAGATGAGATTAGAACTTTACGAGATTCGGTAAAATACGCTCCGACAAAAGGCAAGTATAAAGTTTATATTATTGATGAAGTTCATATGCTCACAAGAGAATCTTTCAATGCTTTTTTAAAAACTTTGGAAGAACCTCCTGCACAAACCATTTTTATTTTTGCCACAACAGATATTCATAAAGTTCCGCTAACAATCATCTCACGTTGTCAAAGATTCGATTTTAGAAGAATCCAGCTTGAAACTATAAAATCTCTGATAAAGAAAATTGCCGACTCGGAAAAAATTAAAATTGATGATAAGAGTCTGACAATCATAGCAAAAAAAGCAGATGGAGCGTTGCGAGATGCGGAAAGTTATTTTGACCAGGTTGCTTCTTTCTGCGGCAACAAAATTGATTCAGAGACAGTAAGCAAATTGCTTAACCTCGTCAGTGATGACATTTATTTTAAAATCTCCGATGCAGTTTTAGAAAAGAATTTTAAGAGTGTGTTTGAGGTTTCGGATATTATTTATAGAAACGGATGGAATTTTATTGATTTTGCCGATGGCCTTGTTGAACATTTCCGTAACATACTTTCTGTGGTTGTCACAGAAAATGCAGATGTCCTCGAAACAGCGGATTCCAACAAACCATTGTATATGAATTACCTGGGAAATTTTTCTGAAGGCGACTTGCTTAGACTGCTCAATTATCTCAATAAAGCACAGCAAGAATTGAGATATGCACAAAACCAAAAGTTGAAAATTGAAATAGCCTTAACGCATCTAATCGGTTTAGAAAAGTCATCTACTCTGAGTGAAATTATTTCTCAGTTAGGTGATTCAGACGAAGGGGAAAATTCAAATGAGACTACTGCGGCAAAAGAAGAACACCGCAATTACAAAAAGCAGGTAAAACCACCCGCAGAAGAAAAAAAAACTCCAAACAGCACTAAACCCAATCCGTTAGAAGAAAACAAAAATGTTCCGGACCGTCAGAAGTCGAATGGAAACAAGGGTTTAAATTCCATAACAACTCAATGGGATATTTTCATAAAAGAGATTGAAAACGAGAAAAAAATGATTCTTGGTCCATTCTTGCCATTAATCAAACCCGGCACTCTAATAGGAAACAAATTAGAAGTAATCTGCAAGGACAAAGATTCCCTGAATGCTGTAAGTAATTATTTAGAATATTTCGAAAAAAAGGCCAAAGAAATATTTGGTAAACAGCTAAAATTTAGCTTAGTAGAGTCACAAGGCAATCATAGCGAAGAAACTCCAGCAAAAAAAACTGCTTTCCACCAATCCACTGAAATTGATCCCTACATAAAGGCAATTATTGAAGAACTCGGCGGAAAAGAGATTGGCTAACTAGGAAAATCAGTCTATTCCAAACTATTTTGAA
>JBJKPP010000291.1:0-15906 GCA_046706145.1 Ignavibacteriaceae bacterium
TATGCACCAATTTCAATATCATTGCCAAGTTTAACGTCTTTATCAATAATTGCGGTTGGATGAATTTTCATACTTTTGTTTCAGGTTTTAGCATGAAATAAAATTTAAGTTCAACATCTAACTTTAAGAACTGTATGTTTGAAAAGTATATTTAATGAATTTAATAGTAAAATGAAGAAAATAATTAAAAATTCTTTATGAGGAATTGTATGCTTAGGATGAAATATTTGTTCACTGATTATTCTTTGTACCGAAGGCCGGACTCGAACCGGCACCTGGTGTGAGCCAGACTGGATTTTGAGTCCAGCGCGTCTACCAATTCCGCCACTTCGGCATTATTCTAAATTTCTTAAAAACTCTTTGCCTATTCCTGATTTAAGGTATTTTTCTCTTTCTCTTGCTTGAATCCTAGTAGAAAAACATTCACTATAAATTAATTCCTATGGTCTGTATGGCCTAGTCGTTCTTTCGTGACCATCATTATGCTGTTTTATTCGATTCTCAAGATTTTTTGTCAAGCCAACATATGTATAATTTCTGATTTTACTTTTTATTGCATAAACAAAAAACAAATTAAAATACTGAGTTTAGTCCCATTGTTTATGAACTATTATCTTAGCTATATGAATCAGACTGGATTTTGAGTCCAGCGCGCCTGCCTGCCGGTAGGCAGGTCTACCAATTCCGCCACTTCTGCAATAAACTTTTTTAAGAAGTGCTAAAATAGTGATTATTTTTTAACTTTAGAATTTATAGTATTAATTTCTAGCTTCCTAGAAGGCAGTGAAACAAAAAAATTATTGTTTCTTTTCTATTTTTGCCCATGTATCTCTCAGCGCCACTGTTCGATTGAAAACCAGCCTACCGGGTTTGGAGTCTTCAGAATCAACACAAAAATATCCTTGTCTTTCAAACTGGTAATGATTCTCCGGTTTTGCACTTTTTAAGCTTGGTTCTAAAAAACTGTTATTCAAAATTTGCAGCGAATTTGGATTCAATACATCAAGAAAGTTTTCTTCTTTTGCGGGATCTTCAACGGTAAATAATCTATCGTATAACCTTACTTCTGCTTTAATCGAATGTTTTACTGAAACCCAATGTATAGTTCCTTTTACTTTTTTGTTACTTTTATCTGAGCCGCTTTTCGTATCAGGATCGTAGGTACAGTGAATTTCTAAAATCTCTCCTGTCTTTTCATCTTTGACAAAGCTTTCACATTTGACAATATACGCATAACGTAATCTTACTTCGTTGCCAGGGTAAAGCCGGAAAAACTTTTTAGGCGGATCTTCCTTGAAATCATCCTGTTCAATGTATAGAACTTTGGAGAAAGGTATTTTTCTTGTTCCCATAGTTTGGTCTTCGGGATTGTTAATAGCCTCAAGTTCCTCATCTTGATCCGGGTAATTATCAATTATGAGTTTCAAAGGTTTTAAGACTCCCATAACTCTTTTTGCGCGCTTATTCAAGTCTTCTCTTACACTGTATTCTAGCAATGCAAGGTCAATTACATTTTCCCGTTTTGCTACTCCTACTCCTTCAGCAAAATTTCGAATTGATTCCGGTGTGTAACCTCTTCGCCTAAATGCAGAAATGGTTGGCATTCTTGGATCATTCCAACCGGAGACGTAACCTTCATTAACTAACATAAGAAGTTTTCTCTTGCTCATTATTGTATAGTTGAGATTTAATCTTGCAAATTCCACTTGCCTTGGATGATGAATTTCTAATTCTTCAAGGAACCAGTCGTATAAAGGCCGGTGATTTTCAAATTCTAATGTGCAGATGGAATACGTAATCCCTTCAATGGAGTCTGACTGCCCATGTGCCCAATCATACATTGGATAAATACACCATTTATCTCCGGTTCTATGATGTGTAGCATGACGAATTCTATACATAATTGGATCACGCATATTTATATTGGGAGAAGTCATATCAATCTTTGCTCTTAAGACATGCTCTCCATCATTGAACTCACCATTTTTCATCTTTTCAAATAACAATAAGTTCTCTTCAACACTTCTGTTTCTGTAAGGACTTTCTTCGCCTGCTTCTGTAGGCGCGCCGCGTGAGTTTTTTATTTCTTCCGTTGTTTGGGAGTCAACGTATGCTTTACCTTTCTTTATAAGTTTAATAGCATATTCGTAAAGAGTATCAAAATAATCGGATGCGTAGAATTCTCTCTCTTGCCAGTCAAAGCCAAGCCATTTTATATCTTCTTTTATAGATTCTACATATTCAACTTCTTCTTTAGTTGGGTTTGTATCATCAAATCTTAAATTGCATAAACCGTTATATTCTTTAGCCAGACCAAAGTTGAGGCAAATAGATTTTGCATGTCCAATGTGAAGATAACCATTAGGTTCCGGAGGGAAACGGGTGTGAACTATCTTTTTAAATTTACCTTCATTAAAGTCAGCATCAATTATATCTTTTATAAAATTCGTAGGATGAGATTTTTCTTCTGTTTTATTTTCTGTTTCGTTCATTTTTTGATTCTAATTAATTTTAATAGTTACAATAGCTTTGTTGATTCTATCCATCACTTCATTTTTCCCTAATATTGCTAACATATCAAACAAGCCGGGTCCAGTGCTCATTCCAGAAACTGCTAATCTAACAGGATGAATTAATTTGCCTGCCCCAATTCCAAAATATTCTGCTGTTTCTCTTAAAGATTTCTCAAAATCTTCTTTAACAGGATTTTCGAAACTACTCAAATTCTCCAACAGCTTCTCAAGTTGTTTCGGAGTATCTTCCATCCATCTTTTTTTAACGGAGCTTTCTTCATATTCTTCTGGCTTTCGAAAGAAATACGGACTTTTTTCAATATAGTCACGGACAAAAGATACTCTTTCTTTCATCACAGTAATTATTTGAAGCAAGTATTCATCTGAAAAATCTGAAGGAGGCAAATTATTTTTCAGCATTTCATCTTTAAGCAATGGCAGAATCTCTGTGTTTGATTTTGCTCTGAGATGTTCAGCATTTAGCCAGTCGAGTTTTTCTATATTAAAAATTGCTCCCGCTTTATTAACTCTGTCTAGTGAAAATATATTAATCATTTCATCCAATTGAAAAAATTCTTTATCATCACCAGGATTCCAGCCCAATAATACTACAAAGTTAAGCAACGCTTCTTTCAAATAACCTTTTTCTTTGTAATCTTCAACAGCTACATCTCCCTGTCTTTTACTCAGTTTTGAGCGATCTGAATTAAGCAGGAGAGGGAGGTGTGCAAATTCAGGTTTTTCCCAATTGAAAAAATCATAAAGTAGAATGTGTTTGGGAGTTGAAGAAAGCCATTCTTCGCCGCGTACGACGTGAGTTATTTTCATCAAATGGTCATCAATTACGTTTGCCATGTGGTAAGTAGGAAAACCGTCGCTTTTGATTAAAATCTGATCATCTATAATATTACTGTCAAATTCAATTTCTCCTCTTATCAAATCGTTAACCTTAATTTTTGTATCAGGTGGTACATTTAACCTAACAACTTTAGAGATTCCATCAGCGAAGTTTTTTTCAATTTCAGTTTTACTTAAATGTAAACAATGTTTGTCGTATTTAGATTGCAAACCTTGTTCTTGTTGTCTCTTTCTTAATTTATTCAATCTTTCCTGAGTGCAAAAGCAGTAATAAGCCTTATTGTTTTTTATTAATTCTTGAGAGTATTTTTCATAAAAATTTAATCTTTCTGATTGCGAATAAGGGCCGAACTCTCCGTTTTTTTCAGGACCTTCGTCATATATTAAACCAGCCCATTTGAGAGTTGAAATCAAATTTTCTACAGCACCTTCAACAAATCTGTTTCTGTCTGTATCTTCTATTCTTAAAATGAATTTTCCCTTTTTGTTTTGAGCGAATAGGTAATTATAGAGAGCAGTTCTTAAACCGCCGACATGTAGATAGCCGGTTGGGCTTGGGGCAAAACGAACACGTGGAATTTCACTTATCATAACAGTTTAAAAAATAGAAAATTAATGGTTTGATTTTGAAATGAATAGCCAGTTCCCAATTAATTCGGAATATTTAATTTCGTCTCAGTATATTGTTTTACTTTGTCAATAAATTCTTGACTGTCAATAGGCTTAGGAATGTAGTCGGTTGCTCCTGCCTCTAAACACTTCTCTTTATCGCCCTTCATGGCAAACGCTGTTAATGCTATTATTGGAGTATCTTTATATTCTGGTAATTCTCTTATTTTTTCAGTTGCTTCAAAGCCGTTCATAATTGGCATCTGCATATCCATTAAAATCAAGTCAAACTTTTCTTTTTTAACTATATCTAAAGCCTCAACCCCGTTTTCCACAACTTCTATATATTCAAAATTATTTTTCTTTAGCAATCTTGTAACAATAATCTGGGAGTGTTTATAATCTTCAACCAGGAGAATTTTTGATGCTGCTGGCGATGGTTTTGTCTTTGCATCTGTTTTTACAGGCTCATCGTACCTATTAATCATCTGATTTATTGTTTCAGATAAATCTTCGATGTTTGTACTACTTTTCTTAAGCAGCTCTTCAAACATACCATCAATTTTATGCAGTTCTTCCTGATAATTTTCTTTACCTGTATAAATTATAATGGGAAGTTTTACAAAACGAGGACTGAGCTTGAGTTGTTTTATCAAATCATATCCAGATATTTCAGGCATGTCGAGGTCAACAATAGCCAGATCCAATCGCATATCTCTTACTAGATTATAGACTTTAGTTGAATCCGATTCAGCTATCGGATTAAATTTCAGCTTTTGTACTGCTTCTTTAATAAGATTGAGGGTAGGAACGTCATCATCCACAATAAGTATATTAGAATCTTGTTTAAGTTTATAATTTTGTAGTACCTCAACAAGATAAGAATAGTTTATGGGCTTTACAAAATATTCCACAGCTCCCATTAAAAATGCTTTTTGCTGTTCCGCTTCAACTGAACATACTATCACTGGAATGTTTCGCAGTTTTTTATTTTCCCTGATTTTCTTTAGAAGTTCAAAACCGCTTGAATCAGGCAAAGCTATATCCATTAGAATCGCCAAGTAGTCTTTTTCTTCAAGAGCTTTCAATGCTTCAGATGCATAATTAACTATGTTTGGTTTATAACCCCATTTGGTTAAGTAATTATTCAGAATTTTTGAAGTTGCATAATCGTCTTCGACAACAAGAACTTTATTTTCGGATGAAGGTCGAGGAAGAGAAGATATTTTATCTTCTATAGCATTGACTTTTTCAGCCTTAACAGAAATATTATAAACATTACCTTTTCTAATATTGCTTTGAATTTCAATCTGTCCATCCATAAGCGCAACGTACTTCTGGGCTAATGTAAGAGATAAACCTGTTACACCGTTAATTTTTGTGTTGCCTATATTAAAAATGGAAAATGGTTCAAAGAAAGATTTTATTTGTTTACTGGTAAGTCCATTGCTTGTATCAATTATCCTAAAATTTAACTTTCCGTTTTCTAGATTAATTAAATTTAAGTTTATTTTTCCATTTTCAGTCAAACGCAGCGAATAGCCTATCAAGCTAATTAATATATAACGAAGTTTAATTGAATCTATAACAATACTACTTGGAATATCGTTACTAATGTTTAATTGTATGGAAACATAGTTGTTTTTCTCATTCAACTGTTTTATGATTTCTTCGCAGAAAACTCTTAGATTTATCTTCGATTTTACTTCTTTTATGCTGCCAATTTCAATCTTTGCAAGTTCTATAAGGTCATCAACTAATGCCAGTTGGTTAGAAGCTGCTTCTTTAAGAGTTGACACATATTCAGACTGTGATGGAGTAAGTTTATCTTCCCTAAGTAGGGAAGCAAACCCCATAATATTATTTGAAGGAGTTCTAAGTTCATTTGAAATGCCAGCTGTTACTTTTGCTGCTGAACTGCTTTTGCTAATTGAAGCAGACTTTATGAAGTCTGAAGAAAGTATTCCGAATTCTTCATAACTTTTTATTTCTTCTACAGTAAAAGGAGATCTTTTTAGAAATTTGAATATAAAGTTATTATCATGAACCTTAAATAGTAAGCTACCTTCGTTCATCTTTACGTCTGTGAGTGAAATTTCGCAATTTTCATGGGCATCAAACACAATAGACTTATTATTGCTGAGGAGTATCTGACATCCTTTACAAAAATAGCTTTCCTTTTCTTTAAAGTTTTTTCTTGCCCTGGACGATTTTGCCAGGAACTTTAATTTGTTTTCTTCGTCAAATTCGAAAAGGGCGGAAGACTCTAGGTCAAAGATGGCATCTACGAATTCACACAGCTTCCCGTACAGTTCAGGAAGTTGAGAACCGAATAAATTATTGAAATTCTTAAGGAACTCAGAGTTGTTCAAATGCGTTTATCTTTTTACCCTGAAATAAATTACTTAAACTTAGCTAACAATTTAATACAAATATAGAAATTAAAATCCTAAAATTGCAATACATAGACTTTATGGAATTTTAATACTTTGTTTCTTCTATGTGACATTTTAATTGAATATTTTGAATTATAGAAATAATAATTTTATTTGGGTTTCCTAAATGGATGAAATTCCCAGAATTTTAGTTGCAGAAGATGAGAAAATTATTGCTAAAGATATAAGTCAAACGTTAAAGAAATTTGGGTATGATGTTTTAGACTCCGCCACAACTGCAGAAAAAGTTATAAATCAAGCAAAAAAATTTCAACCTGACCTCATTCTAATGGATATTCTTTTGGATGGGGAAACCACCGGAATTGATGCTGCTAAGATACTGCAAAAAGATATGGATATTCCTATCATTTATTTAACAGCCTTGGCAGATGAGAATACAATTAGCAAAGCGAAGGAAACGGAACCATACGGCTATATATTGAAACCGTTTGATCAAAAAACTCTCCGCACAACAGTGGAAATGGCTCTCTATAAACATCAACTGAATAGTAAACTCAAAAAGCGAACCCTCGAACTAGAGGAAGAAAAAGAAAAATCCGATAACCTTCTTTTAAATATTTTTCCAAGTGAAATTGCACAGGAACTAAAGGAGAAAGGTATAATAGAACCAAGAGAGTATAAGCTTGTTACTTTACTCTTCACGGATTTTCAAGGTTTTACAAAATTAGCTTCCCAAATGACTCCCGGCAGGTTACTACAGGAACTTAATGAAATTTTTAATACCTTCGATTTAATCATACAAAAATATAGCTTAGAGAAACTGAAAACGATTGGTGATTCTTATATGGTTGGTGGAGGTTTTCCGCAAGTATCCGAGGATCATGCAGTAAAGATCATAAATGCTGCTTTTGATATGCTGGATTATCTGCAAAAAAGAAATGCGGCTTCACAATTTAAATGGCAAATGAGACTTGGTGCCCATTCCGGAAATGTGGTTGCAGGGGTAGTAGGAAAATACAAATATACTTATGACGTTTGGGGGGAAACAGTTAACATTGCCAGTCGTTTGGAAAGATACAGCCTTCCCGGTAAAATTAATGTAAGCGGTCAGACATATGAGCTAATAAAGAATCATTTTACCTGCAAAAGTATGGGGCATCTTCAAGTTTCGGATAAAGTCATCGAAACTTATTTTGTGATAGATAGAAAATAACTTTTCGTAAAATCATCATAGTTTGAAATCTAATTGCAGTCCAAGCTTGTCAGAAGAATTTCCATTTATTTCAGAATAACTGCTTCCCAATGTTTGAGCATTCGGCTCATAAGTTTCAGCATATCTAAAAGCAAGATCGATAAATTTGAAAATTGAATAATCTAACACTAAAGACCAATGAATTCCTTCACCATAGAGTGGGATGCTGTAAAGAATTCCTTTAAGATTATTTTCATACATATAAATTGCAGAGCTAAAAGAGTCTGTCTTAAAAAATGAAGTTCTAAAGCTGCACTTAAAATTTTGATACAAATAAAATCTAATATCTTGGAAAATCATAAAACCCTTCTGAAAACTATGTGTGTCTCTTACATATACAGTTAAATATTGAAATCTACTTTTCAATCTCAAAATCTTGACGGGTGAGAAGGTCATTTCAATTCTATAAATTCTTCTTGTTCTCGCAGATATTTTTTTAGAATTTATGTCTGTTACTGTTATTTCTTTCTGCTCGCCTTTATATATTAAGTCCAAAGTAAGTGCCTTGATTGGTTTCATTTTGTAGTACAGAAGGAATTCGTTTCCACTTGTTGGCATTGGGTTTAAATATGTTGCGTAAGGAAATTTAAATTGATCATAGTATAAATTTATTTTTCCGGCTTTCGTATTTAATCGCAATCCAGTATAAATTCCGTATTCATTTTTAGTTTTCCCGTTTGCTTCCCCAAAACCGAATCCGTGCAAATTGTGATAATTTCGAGGGTAGGATCTTATTGAGCTAACGAAACTGAGACTGCTGCTGGGGGAAATTTCTATACCGTGATAATTTGCAACCGAAGTACCATCGTAAACAGACTCACCAAATAAATTAATATTACCCAAATCTAAGTTGTAATAAAATGAATAATATCTAAATTTAGAACCTTCGATACTGTAAACATCTTTTGCAACAAAGGGATTACTAAATATAGAATTGTAATACGTAAAACCGGTTTCTAGAAAATCATTGAGTTGATATTCTAGATTTCCGCCAAATAATTTTTCTTCTGATGCATTCTTTTCTGCAATTTCTGTAGTTGTTCTATGCAATCCAGTTATAGGAGTAGATAATATTTGATTTGAAACTGAATCGACATGTGCATCCAATTTATTTTTTGAATAGAAACCTGTTATGTAAAAGTTCTTGAAGTTTATAGTTGCAGCTGCGCCTCTACAAAAGTCATTCTCTACTGAACTTCTGTAGGGGACAATTCCTTTAGATATTTTTTTTGTAGGATAAATAGCATTTATCCCTTTTGAAAAGCCAAACTGACTCCACAGTGCCAGTCCTTGACCGAATTCTAGATTATAATCGCCTAAAACAAACTTAGTGATAGGACCAATTTCTTTAGCAGAAAAATGAAATGAAGTGAAATCATTTAAGCTGCGTTCCCCTGGATCTTTGTCCGTCAATAGACCCACCTCATATTTATCTGAAAGTGTTACTATTAATCTATTATATACTTTGTATTTTGAACCGGCAAACTTATCCTCTCTATAACCTTTAGTTTGTTGAAGACCTTCAATCATCCTATTTCTAGTTCGAATATGAAAACCTTCATTACTTGAAATTTTTCCCCCTTCATGCCCTTTTTTTATATTTTCTTTTGTAGTAAAATAAGAGAGAGCATGATTTATAATTTCTTTATCAATATTTGGTATAGAATATAATTCTGATGTTGAAAATATCCTGCCATATTTCTTTCTGTAATCAATTATTAATTTTGCAGTATGATAATCTATTTGCGGAATTTGCTCCAGGTCCGAGATAGTAGCGCTATTTAAATTAATTGGATTATTCTGCAGGTTTTCTAGAAGGTCATATAAATTTGAATTATCCGTTTCTGCATCAGGTTCAATTGTAATCTGGTTAATTGTGTTTTCCGTCTTGGATTCTGAAGTATCTATTTGGGCATTAACTTGGAAAGAGATAAATAGAAAAAATTGAATTGAAAGAAATGTGAATTTCATCATCTTCATTTAGAATTTATCCCGTTTTCTATTTCCCTATATCGGTTAGTTATTTTTTTGAAGGTTATAATTATTCCTGCCTGGTGTGTGAGGCCTAAATCAGGATGAGAAACAACAGCGTAATTAAGTTCGAAATATGGAAAGTTCAACCCGATACCAGCAGAAAACTCTGAAGGTTTGTTCGAAAATCCGCTTCGTAGGCTTAGGTTATCAATTATATTATAATCAATTCCAAAACTTAAACTTGGTTGGTATGTAATATCCTTTTCAAAACTGAAGTTCAGTGAGAGATTATTTAGTATGTTATAAGAAAAACCGGTATTAAAAATCATGGGAATCTGATTATCAAAATTACTTACGGTTGCCTTATTAAGATTTGTGATGTAAAATCCCCACCTTATGTTTTTTGTTAAATAGGCCAGGCCTCCTATATTTAAGTATATTGCAGAACTACTTCCATATCTTTTTATTGAGTAAGTATGATAGTTTAATGTAACCCCACCATAGAATTTATTATTGAAATCATAGGATAATGCTAAAAGCAGCTTTGATTCTCTATAAAGAGAAAATCCGTATGTCATCCCGCCTAAGCTGATTGATCCAAAAGAAAAAGGTTCGTTGTAAGCAAAGTAACCGTTCGCCAACTGTTTCAATCCAAAAGGAGAAGGAGAATAAAATGCTCCGAGTTCTCTCCACTTAATCTGTGAAAGTCCTGCTGGATTACTAAATATTGTAAAAACATCATTACTGAGCGCAGTACCTGAATTTGAAATTGCTATTTCCTTAGCTCCAGGAGTAAATTGACCATACAACGAGCTAGAAAATAAGCAGAGAAAAATTATAGAAAGTATTAATCCCAACTTTTACCCCTCTTATGTAAATTGTTTGATATTATGGAAATTTATATATTAAATCAACCTTTAACTGAATTTAACGCTGGTAATGAAAAAAGTTTTTATTCTCATTTTGATTATACCGTTGTTTGCAGTTGCTCAAGAATTGAACTGTAAAGTAACTGTTAATACTGATAATATCACATCTTCTGATAAGAGCAAACTAGATGGCTTTCAGCAGGCTGTATCCGATTATCTTAATAAAACATCTTTCACTGATAGTTGGTCCGGATACAAAATTGATTGCTCTATGGATATTCTTATTCTTACTGTTTCCGGCGATAATAGTTTTACCGCTCAGGCAGTAATAACCAGCCGGAGGCCTATTTATAAAAGCACCGATAACTCGCTTGTTCTAAAAATAAACGATAACAATTGGAGTTTTACATATACCAAAGGGCAGAGCTTTTATTCTAATCAGAACACATTTAATTCTTTAACTAGTTTTTTGGATTTCTATGCTGATATCATTATCGGTTTTGATATGGATACATGGGAGCGCGTAGGTGGAACTAAGTATTTTAATAAAGCATACAATATTGTTACACTGGCTTCTAGCAGCAGTAATTCTACTGGTTGGGCAGCAACAGGCGGAAGTTCGTATAGTAGAGGTGGGTTAGTAAGCGATCTTCTGGATGAAAAGTATAAACCTTTTCGAGAAGCTATCTATGATTATTATTTTGGCATAGATATTTATCCTCAAAATAAAACTATTGGACAGCAAAAAATTGTTTCTTTGATCAATACTTTGAATCAAATGAGAGACAAGATAGATATAAACGGTCCATTAATGAATGTATTTTTCGATGCGAAAAGCGGCGAGATTGCTGATAGATTAGCAACTTATCCAGACAAAAGCATTTTTTATATACTAAAGAGAATAGATCCTTCTCATATAGCAAAATATAATGAAGCTGAAAACGGGGGCTAAGTTTTACATTCGTAGATTCTGTATTTCTTATAAAGTTCTGCATTCATGGCCTGAGCACCTCTATTCATCATATCATTATCTTCTAAAATCCAACTGGCCTCACCTAGATATATTCCAAGCTTCGCAGCACGATTTACAATCTCCCAGTAAAATACAGAATCTAAACCTTTCTTTTGATATTCGGGAATAATTCCAAGAGTTAGAATTCTGCTCCACTTGATTTTTTTCTTCTGTGTCATCAATTTGATAAAACCAAAAGGGAATAATTTGCCGTCTAATTCTTTGATGATTTGGTTATAGTCAAGCATAACCAAAGCAAAGCCAATTATCTGTCCATCAATTTCACCGAATAGAACCAATGAAGGTTCTGCCAAAGGTTTTAAATCTTTTGCCATAGCATCAAGTTCTTCATCGGTCAAAGGAACAAATCCCCAGTTAGGTTCCCATGCTTTGTTATAAACATATTTAACTTTTTTTAGTTCATTATTGAAGTCTTTCATGTTAAGCTGGGTTATTTTCAAATTGTATCTTTTTCTGGCAATCTCAGCAACCCTTTTCACTTTTTCGGATGCCATAACCTTCTTGTTTTCTAATTTGTATGCATAAAGGTCCTTGGCTTTAACCAAACCATATTTATCGCATAGGTCTAAGTAATATTTGGGATTGTAAGTCATTAACAACCGCGGTGGATCATCAAAACCATCCAGCAGCATTGCATATTCATCATTGCTCGAAGGATTGGCTGGTCCTCTCATAATATCCAGTCCTTTTTCTCTTAGCCATTTTTTTGTTGCATCGAATAATGCGTTGGCAACATCCTGGTCATTAATGCATTCGAAAAAACCAAAGAAGCCTGTTTTTTCTTTATGAATTTGATTATGAAGATCGTTTTTTATAGCCGCTATCCTACCTACAATTTCTCCGTTTTTTTCAGCCAAGAAATATTCTGCTTCGGCATGCTTATAAAAAGGATTTTTCTCTCGATCTAATATCTTTTTTCTATCCATCATTAAAGGCGGCACCCAGTTTGGATCGCCTTTATAGATTTTCCACTGCATCTTTATAAACTGCATTAGATCGTTTTTGTTTTGTACAGTTTTAATATTTACTGTGCTCATAGTAGGACCTCTTTAAAATAAGAAAGCATACCTATCTTACATAAGTATGCTAATTAATTTTACTGTAGTGTGCTGCGAACAACTAGATGATTCCTAATTTTTTCCCGATATCTGTGAATACTTCTAATATTTTATCAAGATGTTGATCTTCGTGAGTTGCCATGTAGCTTGTCCTCATCATCTGTCTTCCTGGAGGTACTCCAGGTGAGATGAATACATTAACGAATACACCGGCTTCATACAACATTTTCCACATTGTGAAAGCTATGTTATCGTCTCCTACAATTACAGGTACTATAGCTGTTCTTCCTTCGAGAACATTAAAACCAACATCTTTCAAACCTTGCCTTACTTTTTCTGCATTTCTAATTAATCTATCTACTCTCTCAGGTTCGGCTTCTAAAATATCTAACGCAGCCAAAGTTGCTGCTACTGATGCTGGGGTAGGGGACGCGGAAAATATTAGTGCGGCAGAATGGTGTTTTATATAATCTATTACTTTACGCTTGCCTCCAACAAAGCCACCTAACGAAGCAAAAGTCTTACTAAAAGTGCCCATGGTAAGATCAATTTCATCATCAAGTCCAAATTCACTTGCTGTTCCTCTTCCGCCTTTGCCTATTACACCTACAGCATGTGCATCATCAATAAGAATCTTACAGTTATGCTCTTTAGCAAGTTTGTTTAATCTTGGCAAGTCAACTATTTCTCCGCCGGTACTAAAAACGCCGTCGCTAACAATTAGTTTAGCTACCTCATTCGGTAATTTGCAAAGTACTCTTTCAAGGTCATCCATGTCGTTATGTTTATAGCGAACAAATTCTGACATAGCCCCTTTAGCCATAAGAACTCCGGCGACTAAACATGCGTGATTATCTTTATCTGTCACAACGTATTCTCCTCTTTGCACCAAAGTCGGAATGATGCCTTGACCTGTCTGGTAGCCAGTACTGAAAAGCAAAACAGCTTCCTTGTTAAAAAACTTTGCTAATCTTTCTTCTAATTCAATATGAAGATCCAATGTTCCAGTTAAATATCGAGAACCTGAGCAACCAGTTCCATATTTCTGTACTGCTTTTACTGCGGCTTCCTTTACTTTTGGATGAGCTGTTAGTCCAAGATAATTATTTGAACCTGCCATGATGACCTTTCTTCCTTCAATCTGAACAACAGGTCCTTCATTTTCTTCAATGGGTCTGAAGTAAGGATAAAGGTTCAATGCCTTTATTTCATCAGCACGCTTGAACTCATAGCATTTAGTGAATAAATCCAAGAATTTCCTCCTGATATAAGTTGATGATATTTCGGTTTCTTTCAAAAAACCGAAATAATCTCTAAATTTTGCGATAAAATCTAAATTATAAATGTTTCAAAAACAAATATAATAATTTATGAAAAATAAAATAGCGCTAGTTACTGGCGGGACTGGATTTGTGGGAAGTCATTTAGTAGATGTTCTACTTAGTAAAAATTATGAAGTTCGTTGTATTACCAGGAAAACAAGCAGCTTAAAGTGGCTGCAAGGAAAAAACGTTAAGATATTTGATACTGGACTAACCGATATTGAAGGATTAAAGAAGGCTATTGATGGAGTTGAATATATATACCACGTTGCTGGAGTTGTAAAATCAAAAAGGCCTGAAGGATATTTCAAAGCTAACGTAGAAGGTACCAGAAATATTTTGGAAGCAGCACTGAGTTTTAAAGACAAAATTAAAAATATTGTAATTGTAAGCAGCCTTACTGCAGTCGGACCCGCAAAAAATGGGAACCCTGTTGATGAATCTTCTGAATGTAATCCTATTACAACATATGGCAGAAGTAAACTTGCCCAGGAAAATGTTTGTCGTGAGTATATGGATAGACTGCCGATTACAATCTGTCGTGCGCCGGCGGTTTACGGTGAAAGGGACACTGAGACATTCGTTTTTTTTAAAACTGTAAATAGCCGTTTGATGACTTTGATAGGTTTTGATAAGAAGCTTGTTAGTCTAATTCATGTTTTGGATCTAGTAAATGGTTTTGTTCTTGCCGCAGAGAATGAGAAAGCAATTGGACAAACTTATTTCATAGGTTCTGAGAAATATTACAATTGGGATGAGATAGGCAAAGCTACGGAAAAAGCCGTGAGAAAGAAAGCGTTAAAATTAAAGGTGCCCCATACAGTTGTTTACTCAATAGCAACAATAGCACAGTTTCTTTCTTACTTCAGCAAACAACCTGCAACTTTGAATCTTGAAAAGGCGAGAGATATTGTACAGTCCAATTGGATTTGCTCGACTGAAAAGGCTGTTAAGCAGCTTGGGTTTAAACAAAACATTTCAATTGAAGATGGTGTGCAGCGAACTGTTGATTGGTATATCAATATGAAGTGGATGAAATGAGAGTCCGAAATTAAAAAGTCAAAATTCAAAAAAACTAATTTAAAATCTCGCTACAGGTAGACTAGTTTTAATTTTGACTTTTCTAATTGTTTTTCGCACCTTCTTCTATCCAGGCATCAATACCATAAATTTGATTAGCAGTTAGTGCGGGGGAACCATATGGCGGCATTGCAGAAACCCCCGGAAACCGTTTAATCGCCCACACCAAAGGACTATTTGAAGTGTCACCTTTTACAACAAGTTTGGGGTTTGTAATTCCAACCCATGAGCTAAGATCATAACCACCTGCTGCAGTTTCCGGATCATGACAGCCGGTATTCGCACATTTAGCTTCAAAAACGGGTTCTATATATTGTCCGAAACTAACGTTAGTATAAGGTATAATCTTATTATCTATTCCGGTTGCTGTGTCATCGCAACCAGCAACAATAATTAGTACGAAAGTACTTATAGCCAGGATACAAAATGCAATTTTCATTATGCCAAAGATTAAATATATTAATGTTAATTACAATTGAAAAATAAAGTCTTGATGTTTAATTTTGTTGGGTAAATTAGAAAATTATTAATAAGATTTATAGTTCTCTTAAATATTTTGACCATTTGCATATGGGGCTATAGCTCAGCTGGGAGAGCGCTTGAATGGCATTCAAGAGGTCAGGAGTTCGATCCTCCTTAGCTCCACTGATAAGCCTCGAAAATTAAAGTTTTCGAGGCTTTTTTATTTTTGTGAATATCAGAACTAATCAGAATTAATCAGAACTTTCACGAACTTGGGCACATTTTGGGCACACTCGCTAATAGCGAAGGCGCACTTTTTTATCGAGTGAAAAGGCATATCTTTTTGATTTGAATGAAGTCTGCTTAACAAAATTTTTATTTTAATTTTCAATAAAATTTTGTGAAGCTGCTGAATGACCTGAAAAGTATGCCGCCTCGGGAACGAGTTAGAAAAAGTGTGACTGAGGGGTGAATATTAAA
>JBJKPP010000292.1:0-21635 GCA_046706145.1 Ignavibacteriaceae bacterium
AGTATTAAAGAAAACTGCGGTTTGTCCGAACCTGGCAGCTGCCACATAATATAATATGGTTCAACCGGCTGAACGTGGCTGTAATATTTTTCGGTGGCTCTGACCCAAAGATCTTCCTGGTTATAGAAAACAGTCGGGTCTGTCATGTGATATTTTTCGTATTTTAATCCTTGTACTAGCAGCATGTCAATTGGATATCTTATGTGAGCTAACAAATCTTTAGGCATCTCACTTTTTTCTTTGAACAGGCCTGGAAAAATCTTATCCCACACTTTTATTATAGGGTCCTTTTTATCCATAATGTAGAAATTAACATCACCGTTAAAAGCGTTTACTGTCACCTTTACGGAGTTACGAATATAATTTATCCCCTGTAGTTTTTCTCCCAAAGTGGTAGTTAGGTTTTGGTCAAAATTTCCCTGCTTGTACTGAATATTTTCTGCTGATTCAAAAGGTTCACTGTAGGGAAAATAATCTGAAGTTGTGTATGCATCAATCATCCAGTACAACTTTCCATTGGCTAAAACAATGTAAGGGTCATTATCAAAAGTTAGGAAAGGCGCCAGCTGTCTAACCCTGTCGAGAATTTGTCTGTGGAACATTAGCCGGCTTTGGTCAGTTGGATAATCCGAGAAAAAGAACTGAGTGCCGTCAAATTTCCAGCCATATAAAAATTTTCTCCATATATTGCTAAGCTGAACACCACCTTTTCCTGAATACCGCATATAAACATTATCCTGCCCGCTTGGATAGTCAAATTCTTTTTCTTTGGAATTAACAACGACTGGAGAGCTTGTAAGTTCGCCATAATATATTTGAGGCTGTTTCACTTCGAGCGAAGGATATTCACTAACAGGAGGAATATCTTTTATCAGCATGTGGGGAAGACCCTGCTCTGTAAATTCATTAACAGTTGACATTGTAATTCCAAAACCGTGCGTGTATTGAAATCTTTCGTTAACAAAAGTTTTGCTTTGATCCGGCAGATCAGTAGTATTCATTTCCCGTGCTGATACCATTACTTCTCTGTAGTTCCCGTCGAAATGATAGCGATCTACATCAACATCTGAAAATTGATAATAAAGCCGAAATTCCTGAAACTGTTTGTAAACATCATCCAGAGCACGCCAATCCCACAATCTTATATTCTTAAATATAGAAGGGTTATCACTTACTGTTTTTTGTGTAAAACTGCCTGTAAGTGGATATTGTTTTTCTTCTATTTTGTTAAGCCCGAATGCAAAACGTGTAAACTTAATATTGTTAGAGATGTAAGGTCTTTCATAAGTGATTTCATTAGGCTGAACCAGAAGACTTTCAAAGAGTGCAGGTATTCCGCTTAATCCAATAAACCAAATGGCCAAAATTAGAACAGCAGTACTCCCAAGAACTGCAACCTCAGCATTCCTAACCTTGATTCGTAATTTTCCGAGAAGCCTTATGTATTTAATTCTTAGTGAAGGAATAAGAATGACAACTCCGAGAATAATCATTAGAGCTACAACAATTCCATAAGCTGGTAATATAACATTTACATCTACCCAACCTGGCCCAGATACAACACCACTAGATGAATATAATAAATGATAGCGCGCAATGAATTTTCCAAACGCCAAAACAAATATGAAAACTCCGGAATTTAAATAAATAGAATTATACAACTTCCCACTTTGCAGTAAATTTTCTTGAGGTAATTGTATTACCACGCCTTGATTGGTCACGCCAAGGTAAGCAACAATAAAAGAAGCAATTAAACATATAATAGAAAGGAAAAATATAATTCCATAAATACTATCCAAGAGTGGAAGAGTGAATAAATAAAATCCAGTATTTAATCCCAATATAGGATCTTTAAGACCTGTAGAAACACCGTCCCAAAACTTTAGAATCGTATCCCAGTTTAAAAAACCCCAAGCCCCGCAGCTAATAATGCCTAACAATCTTACAAAATTGAGAGTAATTTTCCTGTTTTTAGGAATGTAATAAGTCAAGAAGAAAGTAATTGCCCAGCCTATTATTGCTCCGCTAACCCCAAAGAGCAGGTTTGAGCCAAAAACTATCCAGAATCTATCTCCATATCCAAGTGTTTGAAACCACAGTGCGTCACCCCAGAAACCCATAAACCAGAAAATGAAAATTGTAAAAACACCAACGACAAATCCTGCGATTACATTATTTCTTTTTTTCTTATTTACTCCGGTGGAAAACAATGCAAATGCAATACCTAGCAGTACGAGCAATATCACGGTGTACATCTAAAATCCCTTTCGAATAAAATGTTTACATTTCTTGTATTTTTGAAGTTATAAAGCTACTTAAAGTACAAATCTTTGATAACTAAACCAATAAACTCTCCCTGTTTTTTAGTTTGTCCTGGGAATATTTGAAACGGGTAAAGATAAGTTTCTACCCGCGAATTTTATCAGATAGTGTGTTTACAATATATGAACGACTTAAGGGGTGATGTAAAACAAACGAGGTGTTTATTTTAAATCACACAACTTTATGTACAAGAATTTTCTAAAAGTTTCATTAATCTTATCACTTCATAAATTTTTTGTGTGAATAAAGTTCACTCGCAACGAATTTAATTCGTGGGGACAAAATTTTCTACAACTTCATTAAAAGAAAACAATGAATCTCACGTTGGCATCACGATTGAATAATAGATATCTGTAAGTGAACCTACTTGCAAGCAGGTGTCAATGATAAATATGTATGAGCAATTTATAAACAAAAAGTTAAGGAGGTTCTTATGATTTGGCGCAAAATTAATTTAGGTATAGTTTCGTTATCTGTTGCTGTTATGTTGTTAATCACGGCAAATGTTGTTTTCGCTTATAACAGTGAAAATAATCAACGGAACACACCAGCTTACAAGTCTTCGGGACTTGTCAGTTTTCTCCAGACACCGATGAGTCTTCATAAAGCAGTAGCTTTTTCAGATACTGCGGATACGTCAGACACATCCTCTGATACATCATCCGGCCATGGTTATTCGGTGCTTACTAAATTTCTAGAATCGCCGACAAGCCTTCAGCAGGCAGTAGCTTATTCAGATACCGCGGATACATCAGATACATCTTCAAATTCGTCATCTGGTCATGGTTATTCGATATTTCAAAACGGGCAATCTGTTAATAGTTATGCCTCACTTTCGCAGAATATGGAACCAAGCGTTTTTATGCAATCTGTTCGAGGCAAGCAATCAGCGGGAAATGCTGTTGCAATGTTAGCCCAAGACTTACAAACCAAGCTGGGTCTAAACCAGGCACAAACCAATTCGGTAAAGACAATTCTAATAAATTATCTAAATAGCCCGCACTCTTCAAGTTCAACAATGACCCCAATAAACAAAGGGAATGCAATGCAAAAGTCAGATCCAAAAGCGACTGCCAATTTAAAAATAGAGGCCTTGCTTTCTAATTCGCAGAAATCAACATGGTCAACAATCCGGGGAGATTGGTGGAAAGAAGTAGATGCTAAGCTTGGAAGTTAACAAGTATAGTAATAGGAATTTTACCGTATAGAGGGAATAGGAATGACACAGAATAAAGCACGCAGAATTAATTTTCAGCGTGCTTTTTCATTTCGTATTAATATACTAACAAAGTACGGACTAAAGAAAATCAATTAATAGGGTAAAAATTTTTGTACAGCAAGATTAAATGGAAAGTGTTAAATCACGCTCTTACATTCCTACTGTGTTGCATATTGGAGACAGCAACTAAAATTTCTTTTGCATAATTAATTAACTAAACCCAAGGAGGTTATATGGTCTGGTGCAAAATTAGCTCTAGTCTGTTTTCTTTCTTTGTTGTTTCCTTCTTAGTAATATCAGGTGTGGCATTTGCTCATAATTACGTGAACAATCAACCCAATCCACAGGTCAATAGTGACAATTCATTAGTAAATTCTCAATTCTTGCAGTCGCCTTTTAGTCTCTTTCACGAGATAGCATATTCGGATACTTCAGACACATCCTCTGATACATCATCACATGTAGATAATCAGTCGTTGGGTTTAAAGTCTCTATATCTTGGGATAAATCTCCAGCAAGAAGTGGTGTATTCTGATACTTCCGATACTTCTTCTGATACATCGTCACAGGACAATAGTTTGTCAATTTCTCAATTTTTGCAAAGTTCAATGAATCTAGCGTATGAGGTATCATATTCCGATACATCAGATACCTCTTCGGATACATCTTCATATGACAATAGTTTATCGGCCGCCGCTCGATTTCTAAAGTCAGCAATAAATTTGGCACATGCAGTGGCATATGCAGACACATCAGACACATCTTCCGATACAACATCTCATGAAGGCAGCTCCTCATTGCTTAGAAGTTTGCAGTATGTGCTTAATCCCGGCAGCCAAGAAATTTATTTTATACAAGTAAGTATCACACAACCTGCCTGGCTAACACCGGAATGTACCCGCTGGAGAGAGACAGGTAGTTTATTATTAAGGAGCTAAATTATCTAAGGGAAATAGTTTTCCCATCAAAGAATCAAGAGGTTTTTTGTAATAAAGCACGCGGAATTATTTTTCAGCGTGCTTTTTTCTTAATTAAGTTTATTTAAGAAAGTTCTAATCATGTTAGTGGTAAAGGTCGGATTTTCAACAGCAGTAACGTGGCCTGCATTTGGCACCACATAAAATTCTGACTTTTTTATTTTCTTATCCATTTCTCTCATAAGCTTGGGTGGAGTAAGATTATCATTTTCTCCGCAGAGAATTAATGTGGGAATCTTAATTTTTGAAAGGTATCCTGTGGTGTCAGTTCTTCCGGCCATTGCCAAAAGACAACCTTTTAAAGTTAGCGGATTAATCTTCGCAGAGTTGTTTACAATAGCTTTATAAACTTTAGTATTCTTTTTAATAAAATCTTCAAAAAAGCAATTTTTTATAAATTCTTCGGTAAATTTTTTAGTTCCTTTAAGGTTAATGTTCTTAACTCCCTCAGCCCTTTTTAGCTTTGCTGCATTAGCATCGGGTTCGGCTTTGGTGTCGCATAATATTAATCCGCCCAGCATTTTTTCAAATCTCTCCACAGCTCTTAGAGTAATATAACCGCCCATTGAAAGTCCGCATATTATAGGTTTATTGAGTTTTAGTTTTTTAATGATTGTCTCAAGGTCGTCAACGAACATTTCCATAGTGAATTGTCCGTTACCACCACTTGATTTGCCAAAGCCTCTTATATTGTAGCTAATGCAATAGAAATCTAATTTTAAGGATTCGATCACGTAGTTCCACATAGTAAAGTCAAATGGAAACCCATGAATGAAAACAATACTTTTATTATCTTTATTTCCTGCTTTTGAGATTTCTATCTCGGCTCCGTTTATTTCCATATAAATAAACCCAGATATTTATCTTTTTACCAAACATAAGGAAACTCATAATGAAAGGAAAAATTCTCTTTCTCTTCTTAGCTTTAAATACAGCAGTATTTTGTATGCAAAAACCAGACACGACCAAGCTTAATTTATGGGCACCCAATGTAGTTGTTGGATTAAACCTAAGCGAAATCGCCTTGAGTAACTGGACACAAGGTGGCGATAATTCAATTACCTGGACACTTAATACAAACAGCGAACTAGATTATTATACTAAAAATTGGTCTTTTAGAAATTCATTAAAAGCTTCTTACGGCAGAACTAAACTAGGCGGGGATGATTTTAGAACTGGGGACAATGAACTTTATCAGGAAAGTGTTCTTGCAAGAAGGCTTGGGTGGGCAGTAAATCCATTTGTGAGCAACTCTATAAGAACAGCTTTAGCAAGAGGCTACGATTACACGTTAACGCCCCCCAAAATAGTTGCAAATTTTTTTGATCCCGGATATGTCACACAAAGCTGCGGATTTACTTATGATAAGTATGCCGGGTTCAAATCCAGACTTGGGCTTGCAGTACAAGAAACTTTCACTAACAAATATAGGCAGTACTCAGACAATGCTTCTACTGCAAATAAGATGGAAGCTTTTAAATTGGAAACAGGGTTAGAATCCGTCACCAATTTGAAAGTAAATGTTATGGAAAATGTTCTTATGAAAAGTTCATTGAGGTTATTCACCAGGTTTGAAAGATTAAACGTATGGGATGTGAGATGGGATAATGATGTAATTGCCAAAGTGAATAATTATTTGAATGTTAACTTTACCTTTTTGTTGATATATCAAAAGGATGAATCCCTAAGAACGCAGATGAAACAAACTCTTCAGCTTGGGGTTGTTTATACACTTATTTAACGCTCACAGGCAGAAGAGCGATTTTCGTAAATTATTTATCTGCCGCCAGCAGGCAAGTTAGTCTCTAGGTAGTGAGTTAATGTCTCAAATAGATGTCTTCTTGTATTTGCACCTTCGTCAATGCTATGAGTTCTATTTGGATAAATCATAAGTGAAAACAGTTTATTATCCTTTATTAGTTCATTTATTAGTCTTTCAGAACCTGCAAAGTGGACGTTGTCATCGCCGGTTCCATGAACTAAAAGCAGGTTTCCTTCAAGATTTTTCGCATAAGTAATCGGCGAACCCTTTATGTAATTTTCTTTGTCTTTGCTCCACAATCCCATATATCTTTCCTGGTAAATGTCATCATAAAGCCACTGAACGGGCACAGGTGCTACAGACATTCCGGTTTTGTAAATATCCGGGTGACGAAACATCAAGTTAAGGGTCATAGAACCACCGCCACTCCAGCCCCAGACTCCAATTCGAGTTGTATCAACATAAGGCCAATCTAGTATTTTTCTGGCAGCTGCAGCCTGATCAGCCTGGTTGAGAATTCCTATTTTGTGAAACAATGCCTTTCTCCATTTTCTTCCTCGTGGAGCAGGTGTACCGCGATTATCAACACTAATAACCACATATCCCTGTTGAGTCAACATGAGATGCCAAGGATATAACAGTGCATCCCACTCATCGGTAACTGATTGAGCTGCAGGTTCGCCATAAACATAAAACAACACAGGATATTTCTTTGACGGAGTAAAGTTATAGGGCAGCATTTCCCATCCGTTTAATTTTATCCCATCACCTATATCAACGGTGAAAAACTTTGTCGGCCTTTTCTTGAGTTCTGCTAATCTTTCTTTGAGTTCCGTATTGTTTTCCAATATTCTTATTGTTTTATGATTGGGCAGTGAAATTAATGAAACAGTTGGCGGCGTATCGAAGGTAGAAAAAGTATGAAAAGCATATTTTGCGTCTGGAGAAATATTATAATTATTAGTACCAGCAAAATTCTCAGGCGTTATTTTTTCTTCTTTTGTGTTTCCATTTATATTCACTCTAAATAAATACCTTTGTGAGGGATTCTTGGGGGAAGCTTTATAATAAATATATCCTCCTTCGGCATCAACTTTTTCTATATCAATTACGTCAAAATCTCCGGGAGTAATCATTCTAATACTTTTGCCGTTCCTAGAAATAATATAAATATGATGCCAGCCGTCTTTGTCGCTCGTCCATGTAAAATATTTTCCGTTGTCAAACCAATGTAAATCATCGTTAACATCTACCCACGCAGAATCGGCATCAGTATAGATATTTTTTGTATCCCCGGTTTTTACGTTGCACAACATTACCTTCATTGTATCCTGAACCCTGTTAAGTTGCTCAACATAAATTTGGTCGGAGGTATCGGCCCAATCCATTCTTGCTATATAATGATTTTGAGGATCACCTGGAATCTTCATCCACTCTGTTTTCCCCCCTTCTGCACTAACCACACCAACTCTTCCGATTGAATTTGTTTGTCCTACAGTAGGATATGGAATTGGTTTTAGGAACGGATAAAGTGAGTCCGTTTTATTTATCAAATAGAAAATTGGGACTTTGGTTTGATTAAGCTGCCAATAAGCAATTGATTTACTATCCGGGCTCCATCTGAATCCGTCTCGCAAATCAAGCTCTTCTTCGTAAACCCAATCGAATGTCCCATTTATAATATTTACAGAACCATCTTTTGTTAAAGGTATTATCTTTCCGTCTGCAATATTTTCCACATAAATATTATTTTCTCGTACATAGGCAACATCCTTACTGTCGGGAGAAAACTTTGCAAATTTTAATGTTGAAGGCTTGGCAACCTTACCGCCGAGCTTTAGCAATTTCCAAGATTCAAGATTCAAAACCCAGTAATCACCCCGGGTTTTCTTTCTCCAGATTCTTTTTGAATTTGTATAAATTAAAAGTTTTTCATGATCTTTTGAGAAGAAATAATCATCAATAGATAACGGTTTTGCCTCGCCAGGGGGAATTAATTTTTCCGCGGGTACAACAATGCTTCTGCTACTTGTTAGAATATTATAACGTACAATATCATGCGCATCTTCGATTGATTTAGACGGCTCAACAACGGTGTAGGATTTATTGTCGTCACTCCATTTTAATAATTCTGGAGTCTTGACAGTAAACTCGTTTGAATTGAAGATTTTATTGATTGTAACAAGTGAAGAATCGCTTTGTTGTGAGTATCCAGTTGAAACAAAGAGAAAAATAATATAGAGAGAAATAGATATTTTTTTCATGAGTTTGCCTTAAAAGAAAAACTTTAATCAATTTTGATGTTGCTATCTGGATCGATATATCGTTTAAACAATTTAACATTCACATAAAAGCGATCTTCATCAACCTTAAAATTGTTGGGGTCAACTGTAAGCTTTATTGTATGCCAATTAGTTGTTGGGTAAATGAAATCAAATTTATCATTTTTCAGAGTCACTCTAATCGGCATTCTGAAATTTTTAACATCCGCCTCCCATCTATAATGTAGAATTTCTTCTTTTCCCTTTTTGACTAATTGTAAGATAAGGGTTGGAATATTCGGGTAGCGCAAATATTGATTGAAGAAATAATTGTAGTTCGTTCCGGTTTCCTTATTAATACAATTAATTATATCCGTATCGCTTACTGTTTGATATTTGAATGTATTATACAAACCCCTCAAAGTTGCAAACCAAAGGCTATCATTATTTATTACACTTCTTAGAGTATTCAGCATAAGCTGTCCTTTATCATACATGTCACTTGAGCCTTCGTGGTTTACGTTAAAGGGACCTATTATAGGTTTGTCATTTAGTACGCCGGGCTTTTTACCATTAATATATTTTAACGATTCATCATATCCGTAATAATATTCTACAAAAAGCGCCTCAGCATAAGCCGCAAAGCTTTCGTGTATCCACATGTCTGCAAGGTCTTTGGATGTAATGCTGTTTCCCCACCATTCATGTGCACTTTCGTGTATGATTATAAAGTCAAATTTTAAACCTACCTCTGAACTTGCAAAACCTTCGTAACCTTCTAAATAATGATTGCCGTAAGCAATTGCGCTTTGATGTTCCATTCCATTATGTGAAGATTCTATGAGCTTATAACCATCGCGGTAAAAAGGATATTTTCCAAAGTAATGTTCATATGCTTTTAACATTCTGTTGACATCTTTGAATTGTACTTTAGCTTTCTCCAAGTTCTGCGGCATTACGTAATAATCAAGGGTGAGTTTTTGACCGTCACTGCTTGTATAAATATCGCTGAAGTGAGCATATTTTCCGATGTTTAATGTTGCATCATAATTGTTGATAGGGTATGAAACGAACCAGTCATATTTAGTCCATCCATCCGGTAAGGTTGTTTTTTTGCGAAGCCTCCCGTTTGACACATCTTCTAATCCAGGCGGACAAGTAATACTGATAAGCATGCTGTCCGGTTCATC
This sequence comes from Ignavibacteriaceae bacterium, assembly GCA_046706145.1. Classification (GTDB taxonomy): domain Bacteria; phylum Bacteroidota; class Ignavibacteria; order Ignavibacteriales; family Ignavibacteriaceae; genus JBJKPP01. The sequence goes on from JBJKPP010000292.1 coordinate 9,732, forward strand.
TGATTGATGATCTTTATTCGGCCACCAAAGGCTTGCGCCGGTTCCCTGACATGTTACTTCTACCCATGGATTCCCACTTTTGTCTTCTGTCCATATAAATCCGCCGTCCCACGGCGGGTTCTTGGCGATTATAGGTTTTCCGGAATAATAAAATGTTATATGTCTTATTGTATTTTTTTTAAATTCATGAGGGTATGAAATAAAGACGGCTCCGTACTCTCTTGTGTATTTTAATTCTGTACCATCGTCTAAAACTATTTTATCAATTTTCAGGTTTGGAAAAAGGTCAACCTGCATTTTATTAAAATCATCTACAACCTTAAAATAGATTTTGTTAAAACCTTTGATTGACTCTGTAGTAGGGTCAACTCTGATTTCCAAATCGTAAAAAGTGACATCGTAACATGTTCGCAATGGTGTCAGCATTCCCCTTAAAGTATCAGCTTTTGTAAACTTTGGCCAATAATCTATTTCCTTGTTCTGAGAGAAGATATTAAACGATAGAATAAAAAGAAGAACGAAAACGAGAGAATATTTTTTCATGATAGAGCCCTATAAATTATAACCGGGGACGTAAATTTTGATAAATTTAATTTTTTAATTAAAATAATTTTGTCTTAAGTTCACAATAACCCTAAAATAGTGAATAATTTGAATGAAAATTGCATTTGTTTCATCTGAAATTTTCCCGTATGCAAAGACCGGCGGGCTTGCTGATGTTGCAGGATCTTTACCCAGGGCATTAGAAAAATTGGGATGTGAAGTAAAATTGTTCATGCCCAAATATAATTCTATAGATGAGTCACTTTTCGGACTACATTATAATTGGGAAATCGGGGAGATCCCAATTAGAGTGAACAATCAGATTCGTCCCGTTTATCTTCACCAGGCAACACTGCCAAATTCCAATGTCGAAGTAAACTTTATTGATTGCACATATTATTTCTCGAGAAATAGAATTTACACAAACGATCCCGATGAAGATGAAAGATTCATTCTATTAAGCAAAGCGGTGATTGAAATATTGCAAAGATTAAACTGGGCTCCTGATGTAATCCACTGCAACGATTGGCAAACTGGATTGCTGCCACTTTTTGTGAAAGACAATTACAACTGGGATAAATTTTTCGAGAAGGTCTCATTTCTTTTTACTATTCACAATATAGGTTATCAAGGAAGGTTTGGAAAAGAGACGCTTCTAAAGGCAGAAATTAGAGAAGATTTGTTTTATCCGCATGGCCCTGTAGAGTTTGAGAATTCCGTCAGCTTTATGAAAGCAGGATTAGTTTTTTCGGATATAATAAATACTGTTAGTAAAACTTATGCAGAGGAAATTACTACTCCGGAATACGGTGCGGGTATGCACGATGTTTTGCTTGGAAGAAAAGATGATTTATACGGAATTATTAACGGGGTTGATTATACCGATTGGAATCCCGAAGATGATAAATTAATTCCGTTTCGTTATAATTCGTCTTATCTAAGCGGAAAAGCAAAGAATAAAAAATTCTTAATTGAGCATCTTAGACTGCCCTTTGATGAAAAAATCCCACTTATTGGAATAATCTCTAGAATGGCCGCGCAGAAAGGGTTTGATATTTTTGCTGATGCTGTTGATTCCTTGATGAGCCTAAATGCTCAATGGGTTATTCTTGGCAGTGGGGAAGACGGGTATGAGAATCTTTTCCGCAGTTTGCAGCACAATTTTCCCGAAAAAGTTTCAACTTACATAGGATTTAGCAACGAACTATCACATCTTATCGAAGCTGCTTCGGATATGTTTGTAATGCCTTCGCATTATGAGCCTTGCGGCTTAAATCAGATTTACAGTTTAAGATACGGCACTGTTCCGATTGTTAGAAAAACGGGCGGGTTGGCGGATACGATTTTTGATTGGGATGAGATGGAGAAAAGCGGGAAGAATACAGGGAATGGTTTTACTTTTTATGATTATTCCGGGCAGGCGCTTTATAAAACTGTAGAGAAAGCAGTGAATACTTTTTCAAATAAATCTCTTTGGACAAAAATTCAAAAAAATGGAATGAAGATGAACTGCTCGTGGGAAAGTTCCGCTAAGGAATATATGGAGCTTTATAAAAAAGCAATTGACAGAAGGGAGTAGTGACAGCAAAATTTGCTGTCACTACTACATGAATGCTTTAGTAACTGTATCTTACCCTAAAACTCAATTTAGTTTCGCTATTCTTTTTAACCGGAACTTTAAATACAATATTTTGCGCATCTTTTTTTTCGTAAGGAAGCGATGAATTTAGAATTGTCCAGTAGTTGCCAAGAGTTCTATCAACTTCAACAGTTATATCTTCATCTTTCCTGTTTTTCAGAGTTATTTCATAGACTTGTTCATAAACATTATCGGCAATTTTTGTGTTCTCTTTTTGTACTTCGTCTGCAAGCACATCAAATGCCTCGCCTATTTTTAGTTTAACTCTTTCTCCTTTGGGAGTGTGGTCAATTTGGTCCTCACCGATAAACTCAAGACTATTTCCGTCTGATTTGTAAGCTCTCACTATACCTTTCGGCATAGGAACACCTAGGCCGTCTTTTTCTTTATTATTGAACTCAACTATTACATCAACTTTATTGTTTTGCACAGGCTGAAAATAACCAGAATAATAACTCCCGCTGTGATAATAATATTTTTTTGAGGCAGTTATATCGTTTGCTTCAAACAAAGAAATCTGTTTAGTTTCGTTATCTGCAATTGTTGTTGGTCGTTGTAAATTGTAAATATGGTATTCAAAAAAAGGTTTTTCCTGAAATTGAGGCTGCTCAACTTTTTGCATTGCCATTACACGCGTTGGAGCATATTCATTCTGCATTTGATTTTTTACAAGGTTTACATCACCCGCAACAAGCTTTAGGGTGGCGTTTTTGTAAGTCGCTCCGGATTGATTATCTATACTTACCCAGGCATTTAAATCCAATTTGTTGTCGTCTTTATTTAGTACAGCAACATATTCAGCATGCCAGCTTAATCCTCCGGTTTGATAAGAAATCTCAATATTCTGGTTTCCAGAAGATTTAGACTTAACCAGCCAGGCTAACGTTGGTCTTGTAATTAATCCTTCCGGCAGTGAGCCGACCGAGTATCTATATTTTTGTGTATTCGGCACCATTAAAAGTCCACCGTCATCTTTTTGAAGAACTAATTGACCGCCCGAGCTGGACAATAATTTGCCCTGTATTATATTCTCTTTATCATCTATTAATTTGATGTTGTGGTCGGTGTATTTTTCAAGAATTTTATTCAAGCTTACAAGATCATATTGATAATTCTGCTCCAGAACATCGCCGTTAAATTTTATGTGCACGCTTGTTGGATCAATTTGTTTTGCCACATCTGTAAATTTAATTTCAGAAGTTCCCGATTTAACATAAATCTCCCGCACATCTTTTACCACACCGAGGTTATTGTTATAAACAGTAACAGCAATGGATTTTTGGTTTTGCTCTTGAGGAGTTATGCTAATTAGGGGAACTGCAATGAATAAAATTGTTAAGAATGATTTTAGTTTCATGGAAAGTTTCTCCTTGAAATTTTCAATGTAGAAATTATAAACAATGCCGAAGCTAAAAGGTTCCCTGAATTCACCGGAGAAGGAAATTTTTTGTTGTTCCGTTACAAATCTAATCAAAAAATAAAGTAAGCTGAATAAGCTAAATGTCTCAATATGATTGCAAGAAATATGAAATTCTCTACTGAATAACTGCAGTTGCAATCCTTAAGAAAAAATTTACTATATTTTAATTTATGGAAACAAAGAAAGAATATACAAATGGTGAAGTTACAATCGTGTGGAAACCGAGGATTTGTCAACACTCCGGGAATTGTACGAGAGGGTTGCCACAAGTTTTCAAACCAAAAGAAAAACCCTGGATTAATCCTGTAGAAGCTTCAACTGAAGAAATAATTAATCAAGTTAATAAATGTCCTTCCGGAGCACTGAGCTATTATCTAAACAAAAACCCGGAAAAATAGTTTTAGCCATGAAAAACCTTGTCGTTTTCTTTTTAACAATTTTACTTTTTGCGGATGTGCATTCGCAGACTTCTAAAAATCCTTTGATTTCCATCGAAACAAGATTTGGAAACATTATAGTTGAATTATATAAAAACAAGGCTCCAATATCCGTGGATAATTTTCTCAAATATGTAGATAAAGGATTATATAAAAATTCTTCGTTTTACAGAACTGTCAAAATGAATAACCAACCGCGTAACAAATATAAAATAGAAGTAATCCAGGGTGGTTTAGGAGATGATACTACAAAAATGCTTCCGCCGATAAAACATGAATCCACTAAAAAGACAGGTATTTTACATAAAAATGGGGTTATCTCTTATGCGAGAAATGCTCCGGGAAGTGAGACCTCAGAATTTTTTATTTGCATAGGAAATCAGCCGGAACTTGATTACGGCGGCAGACGAAATCCTGACGGCCAGGGTTTTGCTGCATTTGGAAAAGTGATTAAGGGAATGAATATAGTAAGAGAAATTCAGTTACAGCCGTCATCCGGACAGATGCTTAAACCAAGAGTTAAGATTTTTAATATTGTTAGAGTAAATTAAATATAAAAAGAGCCTTTTGTTTAACCACTTTTCTGGTTCTCTTCAATTATATCTAACAAAATATCAGCAGCTTCCTCACATTGCTCTTTAGAAACATCAAGATGAGTAACGGCACGGATTGTCCTATCTCCAAAAGCAAAAATTAACACGCCTCTATCTTCTGCTTTCTCAACCACAGTGGGAGCGTCCGGTGAATCTTCGGTAAGACTGAACACAATAATATTTGTTTGAATAGCCGGAAGGTCTATAATAATCTTCTGGCTTTCCGCTAGTTTATTTGCTATAATTTTTGCATTATCATGATCTTCATGTAATCTCTTAAAATTATGTTCCAAAGCATAAAGACCTGCTGCAGCAAATATTCCCACCTGCCGCATTGCCCCACCAAACATTCGTCTATAGCGAATGGCTCGATTAATTATATCCTTTGTTCCCACTATTAAAGAGCCTCCCGGTGCCCCAAGTCCTTTTGAAAGTGCAACACTAATTAAATCAAATGGTGCCGCCAATTCAGCAGGAGTTTTTTTGCTTGCTGCGGCTACATTCCAAAGTCTTGCACCGTCTAAATATGATTTTACATCATGTGCTCTAGCAGCGTCACAAATCTTTACAACTTCATCTTGGGGGAAAATAACACCACCGCTGCGATTGTGTGTGTTTTCAATTTCAACTAATGTTGTCGGCGGATAAAGAATATGATTATGCGGTTTTATAGATGACACGAACTCTTCCATAGTAAAAGTTCCGTCATTGCCAATTTCCGTAAATTGAATGCCCGAATTGACTGCGGCCGCCCCGGTTTCGTGCCAGACAGCATGGCTTTCCCGGCTCACTATTACATTATCTCCAGGTTGTGTTAGAGTTTTTAATGACACCTGATTAGCCATAGTCCCTGAAGCAACCCATAGTGCTGTCTCTTTTCCCAACATCTTTGCGACTTTTTCTTGAAGTGCATTGATTGTAGGATCTTCACCGAATTGATCATCTCCCACAGGTGCAGATGCGATCGCTTTACGCATTTCAGGCGATGGACGGGTAACGGTGTCAGAACGCAGATCTATAGATTTGAATGGGTTGGGCGGTTGATTGTTTGCCATAAATATTCTTCTGAATTAATTCTCGATTTTGTCGCCGTACTTGCAGCTATATTATTTACAAACTTAAACAATTCGAAATTACTATCAACACTTTCAAGAAAAAATCATACTTGTTCAACTCTAACCAAATGCGAATTTAAGTAGGCATTTTGGTCGTGTTGCATAGTCTTATCAGGTAGCCATTCCCACAAGGGCCCTAGGTCTTTTCGTGCTAAATCTTTATAAAACTGAGGAAGTTCTGTGGTTTCCTGTTCAAAGTAATCGCGGAACTTTCTATTTTTATTTAAATGTTCAAGAACTTTTGTATGAAATTTAATTCTGCCAAATCCTTCGGACGAAATTGCTCGCATTACGTTCATCCATCGAGGGATAAATTCCCGGGTACCCTTAAATCTTTTCCCTATGGCTTTCCAAGAATAAGTATATTTTGTTAGATCAATAACATGCTCATAGAATTGCGGCCAAGAATAATTTTTTGGTTTAATGTTCATTGCCTGGTTATTGTTCAAAAATTGAAATGGGAAAGGGATCACACGATTGTCGCGTTGATATTCTAGGTTTAGCGGTGCTGCTTGTCCAAATGCAGAAAGAAGGGAGTAGCCGGGGAATGCTCCCGGCGACATATCAACAAATTTTTTAGTAAGCTCAAACGGTTCCGCTCCTTCGTCAACGTCTAAACCTAGTACAAAGTTAGTTTGTACGTATGGTGTATATTTGAGAATCATGTTAACATGTTCGGAAATATCTTGCACCTTTTCCATTCCTTTCATTTGTCCGGTTTTTGATTTTCCACCCAAGTCATACCACGATTCAATTCCGGGAAGCAGCGCTTTAAATCCATTTTTCTTAAGGCGAACAAGATGCGGCTCAGACAAAAGCGATAAGCTGCTTTCTGCAATAAAATCAATACTATTAGGAGGAATAGCTTCTTCAATGGCATTCATATATTCGTTAAATCTTACGCCGAAATTTGGATCATGCCAACCAACAAGCGGTCTTTTAAATTTTTTAAGTAGAAAACGCAAATCTTCCTTCATTATTTCAAAGTCTAATGTTTGATACGGTACAACCGAATCAATACAAAAACTGCATGTGTATGGACACCCCAGGCTTCCAATCATGGGGACAAGCTTTATAAGCGGGGCTTTTTTTAAATTAGTCTCAATAAATTTCCAGCGTTCACGGACTCCGGGAAGTGAAGTCGGCTGTTTATTTGCACTTATTCGAATTCCTATAGGTCTGTGCTGTGAACAATCATGCAGCAAGTTGTTTATTATGGTCTTGTCTGTAAATCCAAGTACATAGTCAAAGTTTTTTTGAGCATCCTGCGGATAACAGCGGGCATGAGGTCCGCCAATAACAGTAATTGCTCCCATTGATCGAAATAGATTACTCAGAGAGTATGCAAGCTGTGCTGCTTCCGTAAAAGCACCTATGAAAATAATATCCGTATTGTTTGGCAATTCTTCGGTAAGGTTTTCAAGCCCTGTATAGCTGACAAATTTGACATTGTGCCCTTCTTCCTCACACCACACAGCAATAACTTGGGGCATTATGCTGCTTAAATTTGCATTCATAATGCGAGCCCATAATGAATGGTTGGGACCTTTGGCGACAAGATCTATTATTCCAATATTTAGTTTCCGCATGATATATCTCTCATATAAATTTATATTTGTTAGACTGCTTTAAGAAAAATGTATTGAATGGGAAACATCTATTGGAATACTATTCTTTGGTACAATTAAAAAGCACCTTCGACAGAATATGCGAGTGAAAACTAGGTATGTATGATATGTATGAATAATCTAATTTCTTGCCCGAAAGTTCGTAGCCTAAGTTGCTTTAGTTTTTACAGCTCAGAAATTGACTCAAGACCTCGGGCTCATTGCAATGTCAAAATGCAGCAGGGGTTAGGCTGTTAAAATAAACATATGGAAAAAATATCAAATAGTAAATGGATATTTTTTCTCTTTTAGATTCATATCTTTGCGGTCTTTTATGTAATTAAGTTTTAATTGTACTTTCGTGTAGAAGATATTTTATGAATTGAATATTATTATGTTTCTTTATGCTCGCAAAATATTTTAGGATCTCTGGATTACCAGAGGAAGAAACACAAAGACTGAAGCATAATTTACTAATGCACCTGGGAGATGGAGCCGCATTTGCTTTTGCGATGAGTTTTATTTCTCCTACCACGATAATGCCTGTTTTTATTGAAAGGGTAGGCGGTGGTGCAATAGCAATTGGGGCCATTCCAATTCTATGGACCATGGGAGCCAATTTTCCCCAATACTTTCTTGGTCAACAGAAACAAAATGAGACTTTAGTAAAATCTAGAATGCTGCGATTTGTTATAGTTCATAGACTTTCTTTTTTGCTGGTGGGTTTGATTGTGTTTTTCTGTTTTGGACATATATCCTCTATGGTTTCCGTTCCCATTGCACTTTTTTGTTTGTTGGGGATTGCCATACTCGGAAGTGTCCCAGGTCCAAGATGGGTAAATTATTTTGCAAAGACCACACCGACAAAATTAAGGGGCAGACTACTCGGGCTAAGGCTGATTCTTAGCTCAACACTTGGGATGATAGCAGGATCAATTATTATTGTAATTTTGTCCAATTTCTTTTATCCACATAACTTTGCGATTTTATTTTTTATCTGCTTCTTTTTCATGGTTGTTTCTTTTGTTTTTTTAAGAAGTGTAGTTGAGCCGGAGGATGTTGTTAATAAATTAACATTTCCGGTAAAAGCCAATAAGATTGAAAAAGCAAAGTCGTTAATTAAAGAAAATAAATACCTAAGAGATTATTTAATTGCAGATTCTCTCTTGCTTGCCTCTTTAACTTCAGCGGCATTTTTTGCTGTGTATGCACTCAAGAAATTTAATCTTCCCGTTTCTTATGCCGGTTCTTTTACAATTATCCTTATGGGCGGAATGGCATTGGGAAATATTATCTTTGGATACGTTGGTGATATTTTTGGGCACAAAGTTAATCTAACTATAATGGCGGTTTCATTATTTCTGGCCAACTTTACAGCCATAATTTCAGTTAATCCTTTGACATATGGAATAGTATTTTTCTTTGTTGCATTTGCCCAGGGACTACAGGGAGTTTCCCGCTTGACATACATTGTCGAATTAACCGGGGAGACAAATACTACACTTTATGCAAGCTTACTAAACTCAACAACAGCGCCTACAGCTATTTTCGGAATAATTGCTGGTGCTCTTATTTCTACAATTGGTTATCCCGAAGTTTTTGGTATTTATGCTTTAATATCTGTGTTTGCAATCTATTGGATTTACAAAAAACTTGTTGACCCACGCCGGATTGTAATGGAAAGAAGAACGAATGTATAACATATCAGTAGAATTGTTCGTTCCATCTTTATAAAGTTTTATGTAGTTTGATATTCATATTTAATCACTTCTAATTTTAATAGGCCCCTGGCTTACAATGTTTACTAAAATTTTTCACGGATAGAAACATGTTGAAATATAAAATTATAGTGTTTGCATTTTTATCGTTTATAATTTACGGCTGTGCAGGTTCGAACAGTAGAAATTATACTAACAGTAATATAACTCTCCCTGGTGAATATAATGGTTACACCTTACTTCCAAATGGCTGGAAATTAACCCCGGCAGGAAGAAAAGTGACAATAGACCAATTTCCACTGAATTTGATTGTAACAAAAGATGGGAAATATGCTATTACATCCAACAGCGCAACAAAATATAATTCTTTATCGGTTGTAGATTTAAATGAAGAAAAAAAGACACAAACAGTTAATCTCAGAGAAACATGGCGAGGAATTGTTTTCAATGCAGATGATTCTAAATTGTTTGTATCGGGTGGGAGCAATAATCTAATTTATGTTTTTAATTTTAATGACGGAAGATTAACTCTTGCTGATTCGATAATAATAGGAGAGCCGTATCCCAAACAGAAAATTTCCATAGCAGGTTTGGATTTTCTGCCTTCTAGGAATTTATTGTTTGCTGTTTCAAGGATGAGCAATTCACTTTATATTATCGACATAAATAAGAGGGAAGTTATTAAAACTTTAAGATTTGAAGGCCAATGTTATGATGTCAAAGTAAATCATGCTGGAACCTATGCTTATGTGTCTATCTGGGGAAAATCGAGTATAGGGGAAGTTGATTTAAGTAATTTTTCTATAACAAATATAATTGAAGTTGGAGATCATCCATGTGAAATGTTAATCTCTAAAGATGATAGCCGTTTGTATGTTGCCAACGCAAATAACAACACTGTCTCGGTTGTAAATCTCTACACCAAAAAAGAAGTAGAAAGAATTAATTCTGCTTTAAAACCTAACGCTCCATATGGAAGCACACCCAACGCAATTTGCTTTAATCATAATGAATCTGTTCTATTTATAGCAAATGCCGATAATAATTACTTGGCTCTTTTTGATGTTACTGATACAAGTAAAGCTCAACCGGTGGGTTTTATTCCTGTAGGATGGTACCCAACATCAGTAAAAACCCTGCAAAACAACGAAATTGTAGTGGCTAATGGATGGGGTTTTACTTCCTATCCTAATCCTCAAGGTCCTGTACCTATTGCAGGGGGGAGACCAGATTGGCAATCAAGTCAGTATATTCCTTTTCTAATGAAAGGAACTATTTCATTAATAAATTATCCCGGCAGGGAACAACTTAATAATTATACTGCACAAGTGTATTCAAATACACCCTACGTTCAACCTCATAAATATAATGACGAACAGCATGTTGTTCCTACTGCATTTGACAGTGGAGCAAGCAGCAAAATTAAACATGTATTCTATATAATAAAGGAAAACAGAACTTATGATCAAGTACTTGGAGATGTAAGTGGGGGAAATGGTGACACTTCACTTTGTATATTCGGAGAAAAAATTACTCCCAATATTCACAAGCTCGTCAATTATTATACTCTGTATGACAATTTCTATTGTAATGCACAAGTTACCGCTGATGGGCACAACTGGTCAACCGCAGCTTATGCAACTGATTATGTTCAAAAAACTTGGCCGGTAAATTATGGCAGAAGAGGCCAGCCATACAATTATGGTGACTGGGGTGAGCTTTCTAATCTTGCTCAACCCTCTTCGGGTTATATCTGGGATCAAGTTATTAATAAAAAGATTGGATTTAAGGATTACGGTGAGTTTGTTAAAGATGTAAAGGGTGTTCCAGGGCGCTATGAAGCTAATATGGAATACATGGAAAAATACACATCCAAAACTTATCCTGGATGGAGTCTCTCAATTAGTGATCTGGAAAGGTATGAAATATGGGAGAAAGATTTCGAAAAGTTTGAACAGACAGATTCTCTACCTGCACTTACCGTGATGAGATTACCGAACGATCATACTGAAGGAACAAGAAAAGGTGCGTTAACCCCGCAAGCATATGTAGCGCTGAATGATTATGCGCTTGGACTAATCGTAGATAAAATATCGAGGAGCAAATTTTGGAAACAAACTGCAATTTTTGTGCTGGAAGATGATGCACAAAACGGATCGGATCATGTTGATTGTCATAGGTCAGAACTTCTGGTCATCAGTCCATATATAAAAAGACATTTTGTGGATCATACTCTTTATACTACATGCAGCGTGCTTAAAACAATCGAATTAATTCTTGGTTTAGAACCGATGACTCAGTATGATCTTTCGGCGACACCAATTTTAAATTCTTTTACTGACATTCCAGATTTTCATACATACGATGTTGTAAAACCCTTAACTAATACAGATGCAAGAAATCTTGCAAGTGCATACGGCGCCAAAGAAAGTGCCGAATTTGATTTTTCTAAAGAAGACATGGCACCTGATATGGAGTTAAATGAAATCATCTGGAAATCAATTAAAGGAAAAGACTCCAGAATGCCGCCGCCGGTAACAAGTGCGTTTGTTAAAGTTGTAAAGCATGACAAAGATGATGATTAAACTTAATTCCCTAAATTTTCAAACAACACAAGCATGAAAAAAATTTTCCAAATTTGTCTAGCAGTTATTTTTAGTTTTTTAAGTTCTTCCACTTTTGCTCAAGTTAATAAGCAGCCTGTGGATTATGTGAAGCCGGATATAGGAGGAGTAAGCATTCTTCTTACAACTACTAAACCTACCGTATTATTGCCACATGATTATCCACAGGTTACGCCGCTTGTAAATCCCGGCGTTTCCGATAATTATC
>JBJKPP010000293.1:0-4689 GCA_046706145.1 Ignavibacteriaceae bacterium
TCCTTTGCATCACCAAAATACATTAAGGTATTATCCTTAAAGAAAAGTTCGTTGTCTATACCAGCATAACCCGGATTAAGCGAACGTTTGTTTATAACAACAGTCTTTGCATAATCTGCATTCAGAATAGGCATGCCATAAATCGGACTGCTCTGGTCGTGTCTTGCAGCGGGGTTAACAACATCGTTTGCACCGACAATAAACGCAATATCTACATTTGGAAAATCATCGTTAATATCCTCCAGCGCGTATAGTTTATCATAAGGAACATTTGCCTCAGCCAAAAGCACATTCATATGTCCTGGCATTCTACCAGCGACAGGGTGAATGGCATACCTAACATTAATCCCTTTACTTTCGAGAACATTCATTAAATCCCTAACTGCATGCTGTGCTTGTGCAACTGCCATACCATAACCAGGAACAATTATAACACTGCTTGCAGAATCAAATATCATTGCTAACTCTTCTGACTCCACAGATTTTATATTTCCAGTTACAGACTCAGTTGTTCCTGCCTCTGTAGATGCTGAACCTGCTGCCGACCATCCACCAAGTAGCACATTCATCAGCGACCTGTTCATTCCCTTGCACATTATATTTGTAAGAATTATTCCTGACGCGCCCACAAGAGCACCAGCAATTATCAATTCGTTATTCTGGAGAATAAAACCTGTTGTAGAACCAGCTAAACCGGAATATGAATTAAGCAACGAAATTGCAACCGGCATATCTGCTCCTCCTATTGGCAGTACGAGCAATACCCCCAACACAAGAGAAACGAATGTGATTAAAAGCATAATATCCACTAAAGAAGGATTGATAACAACATATATTCCAGCTACTATTACAAATAATAATAGCAGTGCGTTAAGTGGATGCTGCAAAGGATATTTTACAACTTTACCAGTAACCCAGCCCTGCAATTTTCCAAAAGCAAGCATGGAACCTGTAAAGGTTACACCTCCAATTAGTAAGCTCAGAACAATTGCAATTCCTGTATTAACCGGAATATCAGGAGATATCTTATAAAACTCAGAAACTGCAACCAAAGTTGAAGCACCTCCTCCGAAACCGTTAAGCATACCGACCATCTGCGGCATACCCGTCATGGGAATTTTAAGCGCTAACACTGTTCCTATTGCAGAGCCAATGATGATACCGATTATTATCCATTCGAAAGTTACAACGTGTTTATCGAAGAGTGTAATAACAATTGCAAGGAGCATTCCAATAGAAGCGTATAAATTTCCTTTCCTTGCGGTTTTAGGTGAACTAAGAAATTTTAATCCGTAAATAAAAAATATTGAGGAAATTAAATAAGTTATATCTATAATAAGTGATTGTCCCATTTTTTATCTCATTTCTTTTTGAACATTTTGAGCATTCTGTCAGTCACCAGAAATCCGCCAACAACATTAATCATCGCGAATATTATGGCGACCACCCCAAGTATTGTGCTTATAGTAAATTCATTCATTCCAGCACTCAACAGTGCACCAACAATTGTAATTCCTGAGATGGCATTTGAACCTGACATTAAAGGAGTATGTAATGTGGGGGGAACTTTTGTAATTAATTCAAACCCAACAAAGATTGCCAGAACAAATACGTAAATAAGCATTAAAAAACTAACTGTCTCCATCTTTTTCCCTTCTTTTTCTCTTAAATTTTTAGATTATTTATTTCTTGACCTGCCTGCCGGCGGGCAAGGGAGATGAGTATCCGCATATTAAAGTAATTCTTTAACTCTATCATTAATGACTTCTTTATTATGCGTTATCAAACATCCTTTTACAATTTCATCTTCTAAGTTAAGATTTACTTTCCCTTCTTTACTTATGTGTTGAATAAGATGTAAAATATTCTTTGAATACATTTCACTTGCATGGTAAGGAACCAGGCTCGGAAGATTTGATTCACCAATTATTGTGACATCATATTTTTTGACTGTTTTGTCCTTTTCGCTAATCTCACAGTTTCCGCCAAATTCCACAGCCATATCAAGAACAACACTACCGGGCCTCATATTTTTCACCATTTCTTCAGTCACAAGAATTGGAGCTTTCTTGCCTGGAACCAAAGCGGTTGTTATTACTATATCTGCTTCAGTAACATGTTTGAATATTAGTTCCTTTTGTTTCTGTAGAAATTCTTCAGAAGCTTCCTTTGCATAACCTCTTTCATCCTGCATAGATTCATCAATCGGAACCTCGATAAATTTTCCGCCTAAGCTTTGAACTTCTTCCTTAACAGCAGGACGAATATCTGATACTTCTACCACAGCGCCGAGTCTTTTGGCTGTTCCAAGTGCTTGTAAGCCTGCAACTCCAGCGCCCATTATAACAACTTTCGAAGGTGAAATAGTTCCTGCTGCAGTCATCAGTAAAGGAAACATTTTACCCAATTCATTAGCACACATCAAAACAGTCTTGTAACCCGCAATGTTCGCCTGTGAGCTAAGAGCGTCCATTTTTTGGGCTAATGTAGTACGTGGAATCATATCCATCGAAATTACATTTACACCTCTTTCAGCACATTTTTTTGCCAGTTGAGGATAATAAAGAGGATAAAGAAAAGTAATTAAAAGTGTACCTTCTTTAAGAAGTTCTATTTCATTCTTTTTAGCTTCCGGGTGTTCTGCCGGTACTTGTACTTTAAAAACTATGTCTGCATTAGAATAAAGGTCTTCCACTTTATCGACAATTTTTCCGCCGGCATCCTGGTATTTTTGGTCTGGAAAGCCAGCTTTAAGTCCAGCATCCTTCTGAATTTGAACCTCAAATCCTGCTTTTTTCAACTTAGAAACGACATCTGGGACAACTGCTATGCGGTTTTCCCCTTCTGTAATTTCTTTAGGAACTGCAATAATCACGGTGGTCTCCTAAATTTTTTATTTTAACCAATTCTAACTTAATAGCTTTCAGAAGGAAAAACAATAATCGAATCTATAAAGTTAGGCACTTTGGGGCTGTTCGTGAGTTAAACAATGAATAGTGCCTAATCCCCATACTAAATCGACTGCATGGATGCCAATGACTTGCCGTTCAGGGAGCAAATCCGACAAAATTCCGAGTGCAATTCTGTCATTTTTATCATTAAAAGTAGGGACTAAAACAGCGGAATTTGAAATATAAAAATTCGCATAACTTGCAGGCAATCTCTGATTCTTAAAATATATCGGAGAAGGCATTGGCAATTCAACAATTTCGACTTTCGAATTATCTTCGAGTTTCATATTCTTTAATCGTTCATAATTTTCTTCTAGAATCACGTAGTTTTCATCATTCGCATTACCTTCACGCACGATGACAACAGTATTTTTATTGACAAATCTGCAAACATCGTCAACATGCCCGTGTGTATCGTCTCCTACTATTCCTTTTCCGAGCCAAAGAGTATTTTTTATTCCCAAATAATCCATAAAAACTTTTTCATAGTCAGCTTTTGTAAATCCAGGATTTCTAACCTGAATTTTGTCACTCATTAAACATTCTTCCGTCGTTATTAATGTACCAGCACCATTTGTATCGATACTCCCACCTTCTAAAACCACTTGATGTTCATTTAAAGTTGGAATGAAATTCTGAAGATTAAATTTATCAACAATATATTTGGGCAGTTTCTTATCTTTTGTGAAATTGTTGTATTTTGCCCATCCGTTAAACTTAAAACTAACAGTACAAACTCCTTTCCGATTCTTAATAAAGATTGGTCCCGAGTCTCTCGTCCATCCTCTATCAGTTTTTAATATGTAAAATTCTACCTTGGAACTATTATGTTTAATAGATTTAAGAACTTTCTGTGCTTTGTTTTTTTGCTCTTTCGAATCGATTATAATCCTTATTTTTTCACCCACAGAAATATTTTTGACAATTTCTCCATATGCCCATTTTATAGGAGAAAATTTTCCGGGCCAGTCTTCTTTGTTCTGCGGCCAGCAAATCCACGTTGCTTCGTGAGTTTCCCATTCTGCAGGAACTCTGTAATTTAGTTTTGATGGAAGGAAGTTATTCACTTTTCTTTATCTTAATCATATGAATTAATAATCTCCGTTACGCAAATGTCTTAATCTTAATCGTAATCATTCTCCTTAAGCTTTTTAAAAATCGAATAAGATTATGATTAAGAGCAAGATTAAGAATTACCCTCCTATTTTTTAATTTTTCAGCCGGAGGCTGATCAGGCTGTGGCTAAGACTTTTGACTTCTACCCGAGAAACCTTTCCCCTATTCCAACATAGGACTCAATTCTTCTATCGCGCAAGAAAGGCCAATTTCTTCGTATGTACTCAATCCGTCCGAGGTCAATTTCTGCCAATACAATTTCTTCTTTGTCCTTTGAAGCTTCAGCAATAATTTTTCCCTGCGGATCTGCTACAAACGAGGAACCCCAAAATTCAATTCCAGCAGAACCTTTCACTATTTTTTCATGTCCAACTCTGTTTACTGCAACTACATAAACACCATTTGCAATGGCATGACTGCGCTGAATAGTCTGCCAGGATTCAAATTGTGCTTTCCCGTGTTCTTTTTTTTCATGAGGATGCCAGCCAATAGCCGTAGGATAAAAAAGAATGTGGGCACCTTTTAAAGCAGTAATCCTCGCTCCTTCAGGATACCATTGGTCCCAGCAAATTAGAGTTCCAAGATTTGCATACTTAGTTTCAAAAGATTTATAACCGAGGTC
>JBJKPP010000294.1:0-5223 GCA_046706145.1 Ignavibacteriaceae bacterium
CGGAAAAACTCAGCGTAAAATCTGCTTTCCCTAAGTTATATGAACTCGAAGAAAAGTATGGTGGATTAATTGTGGGAACTATTAGAAGTATGAGAGAAAGAAAAAAGCGGGTTGAAAAGTCAAAACAAAGTGCGAAGATGTTTTCCTTCAGAAACGGTATGCAAAGTTTACCTGCGGCCATTGCCGCTAAACTAGGCAGCAAAGTTATTCTTCATTCGGAGGTCCATTCAGTTGAGAAGAACAACGGCAACTACAAAATCTTATACAACAATGCCGGCGCAGAAAGTGAAATAATATGTGAAAAAATAATTTCTGCAGTACCCGCTTTTGCTGCATCAAAAATATTTTCTGCATTTGGAGAAGAATTAAGCAAGCATCTAAATGAAATTTATTATCCTCCTGTTTTTGTACTGCTTCTTGGTTATAAAAAAGAAAATATAAAGCAACCACTTGATGGTTTTGGCTTCTTAATTCCTTCTAAAGAAAAAAAATCCTTTTTGGGCGCAATTTGGAATTCCGTAATTTTTCCAAATAGAGCAAAGGAAGATGAAGCATCTTTTACCCTATTCATCGGTGGCTCAAGAAATCCAGAGATTGGTAAATACGATAAAGACGTTGTTATAAAAAAAGCAAGAAGTGAATTTGAAGAAATAATGAAAATAAACGGAGAGCCTATTTTCGTATCGTACAAATTTTGGGATCGTGCAATTCCACAGTATAACATCGGATATATTGAACATGAAAGATATTTTGAAGAGTTCGAAAAGAAGAATCCGGGAGTTATACTCGGCGGTAATTATTTTGGTGGAATTTCGGTCGGAGACTGTATAAAAAACTCAGCAAAAATCGCTGATGCAATTTTTGCAATGAATAATAGATAATTAACAATTAAAAATGGACGTAGGATAAAAATGCATAGACTTGACAATCCAATAACTGAAAAGAGTTTTGATTTCTCTGTACGTATAGTAAACTGTTATAAACACTTGATAAAAAATGACAAACATTTAAATTCCTTATATAATCAATTGCTAAAATCCGGCACTTCTATTGGGGCTAATATTGCTGAATCTCAAGCTGCTGCTAGCAAAACGGATTTTCGAAATAAATTAAGGATAAGTCTTAAAGAATCTTATGAAACCGAATACTGGTTGAAGCTATTTTTCGCAACGGAAGTCCTTAATCAAGATGAATATGAAAGTTTGAAGAGTGATTGTATTGAAATAATAAAACTTCTCACCACCATTATAAAAAACACAAATATAGAAAGTTGAAATTAATTCTTAACTATTCATTGTTAATTAATAATTATAAATTGTTAATTTGCGAACGGAGTGAGCAATGGCCAACTATCCAACTAAAAGACTAAGAAGATTACGTTACAACCCACTTGTTCGGGATATGGTACGGGAAACCGAATTATCAAAGAATGATTTTATCTATCCCCTTTTTGTGGTTCATGGAACAAATGTTAAAAACCCAATAAAATCTATGCCCGGCGTGTTTCAATTTTCTATAGATAATTTAGTAAAAGAATGTAAAGAAGTTGAGGAGCTTGGGATTCGTGCTGTAATTTTGTTTGGGATACCGGAACATAAAGATGAGAAAGGTTCTGAAGCCTACGATCCCAATGGAATTATCCAAAAAGCGATTAAAGCAATCAAAAAAGACGTGAAGAATTTACTAATTGTTACAGACGTCTGTCTTTGCGAATACACTTCTCACGGACATTGCGGGTTGCTTAAAGGAGAAGAAATTCTAAACGACGAATCGGTAGAATTGCTGGTTAAAGAAGCGCTGTCTCATGTTAAAGCCGGCGCGGATATCGTTGCTCCATCAGATATGATGGATGGAAGAATCGGCGCAATAAGAAGCGGATTAGATAAAAACGGATTTGAAAAAACTCCAATAATGAGTTATGCCGCTAAATATTCATCTGGCTTTTACGGACCTTTCAGGGATGCGGCGGAATCAGCTCCTGCATTTGGCGATAGAAGGTCTCACCAAATGGATATTGCAAATGCCAATGAGGCGATGCGAGAAATTGAAGCCGACATTGACGAAGGTGCTGATATTATAATGGTTAAGCCAGCCGGCCATTACTTAGATATAATTTATAGGGCGAAACAGAAATTCGGTATGCCAACTGCAGCCTACCAGGTAAGCGGTGAATACGCAATGATAAAAGCTGCTGGTCAAAACGGCTGGATTGAAGAAGAACGAATCATGCTCGAAACCTTGACATCAATTAAAAGAGCGGGTGCCGATATGATTTTAACTTACTTTGCTAAAGATGTTGCAAGATGGATTGAAAAATAACATCTAAAAATTGATTTTATTTTCGCGACTTGGCGCCCTTGCCTACCGGCAGGCAGGTTTGCGTGAGAACATTATTTGTTTATTCATAAACCGGAGAAAACATGCAAACAATACTAGGTTCAAACGGAGTTATAGGTAAAGGACTTGCCGAATATCTTCCTAAATATACAGACAAAATAAGATTGGTTAGCAGAAACCCCCTAAAGACAAATCCATCCGATGAAGTCTTTCCTGCTGATATAACAAATCCGGAACAAACATTAAAAGCTATTAAAGGTTCTGATGTTGTTTATCTTACTGTTGGACTTAAATACGATATAAATATTTGGAGAAAGTTCTGGCCAGTCATTATGAAAAATGTGATTGATGCATGTGAAAAGCATAATTCAAAATTAGTCTTTTTCGACAACGTATATTCTTACGGCAAAGTGGATGGCTGGATGAAAGAAGATACCCCATACAATCCTGTAAGTGAAAAAGGGAAAGTTCGGGTCAAAATCGCAAATATGTTGATGGATGAAGTCAAAAATAAAAAACTAAAAGGAATAATTGTTAGGGCAGCAGATTTTTACGGGTTAAATGCTATGAGCTTTGTAAATGCAACTGTGTTAGACAACTTCAAAGCAGGCAAAAAGGCAATGTGGCTTGTAAATGATAAAGTAAAACATTCCATGACTTATATTACAGATGCAGCAAGGGCAACTGCAATTCTGGGAAACACGGAAGACGCTTACAATCAAATCTGGCATCTGCCTACAGATAAAAATGCTTTAACAGGAAAACAGTTTATTGAGATGGCCGCGAAAGAATTCGGTGTCGAGCCAAAATATACTGTGTTGAAAAAATGGGTTCTTCTAATGGTGGGGATGTTTAATAAAATAATAAAAGAAAGTAACGAGATGCTATACCAGAATGAATTCGATTATTTATTCGACAGCAGCAAATTTGACAAAAGATTCGATTTTAAAACAACCATCTACGAAGAGGGCATAAAAGAAACGGTCAAAGCAATGAAATCCAGTTAATATAATTTTGAGTAAGAAACACTATGGACTTAGAAATAATTCGCGAACACTGTCTAAAGAAGAAGGGGGTATCCGAGGAATCACCTTTTGGTACAGGGAACCCCGTTTATAAAGTGCTTGGCAAAATCTTTTTGATTGCAAGCTTAACTCCTCCATTAAGTATTAATTTGAAATGCGCACCCGAAAAAGCAATCGAACTTAGGGAAATATATCCAGAGGTAACCCCCGGATATCATATGAATAAAACTCATTGGAACACTGTCAGGCTTGACGGCACCCTTCCGGACAAATTAATTTTGGGTTGGGTTGACCATTCATACGAACTTGCCGCAAGCAAACTAAAAAAAACGGAACGGGATATATTAAACAAATCTTAAATCGGTACAACTCCTATTTTAACATTTAGATTATAAATTCCTTTGGAATTCTTGTCCGACCTTAAATAAATTCCCTTAAAAATTGTGCGTAATAAATCTCTCGCTGAGAGAAGCAATTGAAAAATAATTTATAGTTTCTTACCTTTAACTACAACAAAACTAGGTTTCAAGATGAAAGATGTTTTTGACTATAAAGCTATTATAACCTTTGACCCTGGCAAAAGGGGTGGAAAACCATGTATAAGAAACATGCGAATCACTGTTTACGACATACTAAATTGGTTAGCTTCCGGCATGACTAAAGAAGAGATATTAGAAGACTATCCGGAACTCACGGAAAATGACATACGAGCATCTCTTTACTACGCAGCGGAGCGTGAGAATAGACTCACAATTTCTGCATTATGAAGCTGCTTGTCGACCAAAATCTATCCTTGAAATTAGTAAACAAGCTACAAACTGATTTTCCTTTTTCTGTTCATGTAAAGGATGTTAATTTACAAGAGTCATCGGACATGGACATATGGAATTACGCAAAAGAAAACAACTATGCTATAGTGACACAAGACGCGGATTTTTATGACATTGCTTTGTTGAAGGGTCCTCCACCTCAAATTATTTGGATTCGCGCAGGAAATAAGTCCACAGACTTTTTGACTAAACTTCTTAAGAAAAACGTTACTGCTATCAAATCATTTCTGAAAGACAAACAAAGAATTTGCTTGGAAATACTTTAGTGCAAATCATTTAGAAAATGAAAACCGCATTCTTCCGTTTCTATGAAGAATTAAACGACTTCCTTCCTGTAGATAAAAAGAAGACAAGATTTGAACACAAATTCATCGCCCGGGCTTCTGTTAAAGACACGGTTGAATCAATTGGTGTTCCACATATTGAAATAGATTTAATCCTTGTTAATGGCAAGTCTGTTGATTTTTCCTATCTCGTGAATGAAGGCGATGACATAAGCGTCTATCCTGTTTTTGAAGCTCTCGATATTTCCGAAGTGCAGCATTTAAGACCAAAGCCGCTGCGAAATGTAAAGTTTATAGTTGATGTTCAACTGGGAAATCTTTCCAAATATATGAGAATGCTTGGCTTTGACGCTGTTTACAAAACCAGTTACAGCGAAGATGAAATTATAAATATCTCCCTCAAAGAAAAAAGAACAATTCTGACAAAAAACAGGGAACTTTTGAAGAGGAATGAAGTTACACATGGCTACTGGGTAAGAAAGAAGGAAATAAGACAGCAAATTGACGAAATAATAAATCGTTTTGATTTAAGAAATGAAATAAATGAACTCACACGCTGTATGGAATGTAACACTTTTCTGGAAAAAGTTGAGAAAGAAAAAGTAATCAACCGTCTTCCAGAAAAAGTTAAACAATACCAACAAGAATTTTACTATTGTCAAAATTGTGATAAAATATACTGGAAAGGCTCTCATTACCAAAGAATGGTGGAAACAATAAAAAATATTAAACACGAGTCGGGGGAGT
>JBJKPP010000295.1:0-5097 GCA_046706145.1 Ignavibacteriaceae bacterium
GGAATTGCATGAATATTTTGAAGGAAAAAGAAAAACTTTCTCTGTTTCTTTAGATACCCCTGGCACAGATTTTCAGAAATCGGTTTGGAAAGCTTTAGTGGAAATTCCCTATGGTGAGACAGCCTCATATAAACAGCAAGCAATAAAATTGAATAAGCTAAGTGCAATAAGAGCGGTAGCAAGTGCAAATGGGCACAACCGGATTGCAATCGTAATTCCTTGTCATAGAGTTATCGGATCAGATGGAAGTTTAACAGGTTATGGTGGCGGATTACCAAGAAAAAAATGGCTTCTGGATTTTGAGAAAAAACATTCAAATACTCAGAGGCAAACGACTTTGGAGTTGGGATAAATTTAATTTCTTAAAGCATTATTAAGTGCTTTAACTTTTCCCAAAGTCTCTGTAAAATTATCATTATCCTTCATTAAGGATTTTATTATAGCGCTTCCAACTATAACACCATCGCTGTTCTGAGAAAATGATTTAACATCTTGTTCGTTGGAAATTCCAAAGCCAACCAAAGTTTTGTTCTTCTTTACAACGGAAGAAGTTCTTTTTATAAAATCTATACTTTGTTGTCTGTGGTCAAAATTGCTTCCCGTTGTCCCGCTTATACTAACACAATAGACAAATCCATTGCTTTTTTGATCGATTGCCTCTAGTCTTTCATTTGTAGTTGTCGGAGTTACCAAAAGAATTGTATCCAGTCCATCGAATGAACCGTTGAAAAAATTGTCATACTCTTCAAGGGGAATATCTGGAATAATTACTCCGTTTGCACCGCATTCTTTTGCATCATTAACAAATTTTTTGATTCCATAGCTCAAAACAGGATTTGCATATCCCATTAAAATTAAAGGTTTATCGGTGTTTTCTCTGATTTTTTTTAGAAAACTAAATGTAGTTTTTAAATTAACGCCGTTTTCCAGAGCAATTTGAGAAGAGTGTTGTATCACAGGTCCGTCCGCTAAGGGGTCGCTGAAAGGAAATCCAATTTCTAGCATGTCTGCACCTGCGTCAAGAATGTTCAGAGCTAATTCTGTAAAACTATCTTTATTGGGAAAACCGCTAGTAAGAAAAATATTAAGGATTTTCTCTCCGTTTTTTCTTTTTGTTTCTATATATTTGGAAATAAAACTCATTCCAATTCCTTCATATTTTTTCTTAAAGTACCAAGGTCTTTATCCCCCCGGCCACTAATATTTACTATTATAATTTCATCTTTATTTGTTTTTGGCATTAGAACATTTAGATATGCAATTGCATGTGCCGTTTCAAGAGCAGGAATAATTCCTTCCTGCTGTGATAAAAGTTTAACTGCTTCTAAAGCTTCCTCATCTGTTATGGAATTATACTCAGCAATTTTTTCGTCTTTGAAAAGACTGTGCTCCGGGCCGACACCAGGGTAATCTAAACCTGCAGAAATAGAATGAACTTCAGAAACTTGCCCTTCTTCATTTTGAAGTAAATATGTTTTCATTCCATGTAGAATTCCTTCTCGGCCTTTAGTTAAAGTTGCCGAATGTTTGGCTGTATTTAATCCGAATCCTGCAGCTTCAACGCCGATCAGTTTTATATTATCATTTGCAAAGGGATAAAAAATTCCTATTGCATTACTCCCTCCGCCTACACATGCAAGAATATAATCAGGCAATTTATTTTCTTTTTTCAAGATTTGAGACTTAGTTTCTTTTCCTATCACTGATTGAAAATCCCTGACTAACATCGGGTAAGGGTGAGGTCCAACTACTGAACCAATAATGTAATGTGTGTTTTCACAGTTTGTTACCCAATCTCTGATTGCCTCATTAGTTGCATCTTTTAAGGTTCTGCTGCCTGATTTTACAGGTCTTACTTCTGTCCCCAGTAGCCGCATTCTGAAAACATTAGGACTTTGTCTTTCCATATCAACTTCGCCCATATAAACCACACACTGCATTCCGAATTTTGCACAAACTGTCGCTGCCGCTACTCCATGCTGACCAGCCCCAGTCTCCGCAATAATTCTTGTTTTCCCGAGTCTTTTTGCCAATAAAATTTGCCCTAATGCGTTATTAATTTTATGGGCACCAGTGTGGCAAAGGTCTTCGCGCTTTAAGTAAATTTTTCCTTTGCCATAATAATTCGTTAAGTTCTCAGCAAAGGTTAAGGGGGTGGGGCGCCCAGAATATTCTTTATTTAGAATTTTCAATTCATTATTGAATTCTTCATCATTTTTCAGTTTCAGATAAGTTTCTTCAAGTTCTTTTAATGGTGTAATCAATGTTTCAGGAACATACTTTCCGCCATATTTCCCAAATTTGCCATGAATGTCAGGAGCACTATAAATCATTGTTTGAAACCATTGTTGTTTATATATTTTCTGTTGCCTCATAATTAACCCAATTTCTTAAAGAAATTGGGTTAATGGACTGATTAAACACTTTGAACTTCGCTGTGTTGTTTTTGTAAACTGAATCTCTTATTCACAATAGGTGCCAACTGACCTATTTTGTCTAAGAGTATTTTAAAGTTCTTTGGAGTCAGTGACTGAAATCCATCGGACAATGCTTTATCAGGATGATTGTGAACTTCAATTATTAATCCATCTGTACCACAAGCAACAGCAGCAAGCGCCATCGGAGGAACTTTATCCCAAATTCCAATACCATGTGAAGGGTCAACAAAAATTGGCAGGTGAGAATGTTTCTTCACCATTGGAACAGCGTTTAGGTCAAGCGTATTTCTGGTCATAGTTTCGAATGTTCTTATTCCTCTTTCACAAAGAATTACATTAAAATTTCCCTGAGAAAGTATGTATTCTGCTGCCATAAGAAGGTCTTCAATAGTTGCAGCTAATCCTCGTTTTAGTAAAATAGGATTTTTGAGCAACCCAGCTTGTTCCAGCAAGCTGAAGTTTTGCATATTCCGTGCGCCAATCTGAACAATATCAGAAACTTCAGCTATCATTGGGAGAGTGTCAGTATCTTTTGCTTCAGTTACAATCATCATTCCTAATTCTTTTCTTACGTCTGCAAGATATTCCAATCCTTTTTCCTTTAAGCCCTGAAAAGAGTATGGACTAGTGCGTGGTTTATATGCGCCGGCGCGCAAAAACTTTACCCCCATTTCTTTTAATTCTCCGGCAATGTCAAAAATTTGGTCGCGGCTTTCTACAGAGCAAGGTCCGGCAATGACCGTTAGGTTGCCGTCTCCTATTTTTTCTCCATTGATATTAATTACCGTGTCGTCGGATTTAACTTCACGGCTTACTAATTTGTAAGGTTTAGAGACTCTAAAAACGTCTTCCACAGAGTCCATAGTTAGAAACTCCTCCAAAGCTATATCGCTTGTGGGACCTGTAACACCGATTGCAATTTTAAATTTTCCATTTATTAAATGGGGCTTGCAACGATGGGATAAGATTTTCTCCTTAACCTTGTCAATATGTGGTTTTGGTGCATTTAATTTCATCATGATTACCATGTTTTACTCCTGAATGAATAAATTTTATTAAAAAACTCTTTAACCTTTTGTTCGTCCTTTTTACCAGGTTCACTTTCTAGTGATGAAGATAAATCTACTGCAGATGGTTTGATGTCGTTGCAAATGGTTTCTATATTATTTATAGAAACTCCTCCAGATAGGATTATTTTATTCAAAATATTTTTTGGAATAATATTCCAATTGAAAGTCTTTCCGCTTCCGCCAAAGCCATTATTTGTATAAGTATCTAAAAGGTGAAAGCAATTTTGATAATTATTCAAAGTTGAAAAATCAAAATCATTTTTTATTCTGAAACTCTTGATTACCGGCAATTCAATTTTATTAAGTAACCCAGGATTTTCGTCACCGTGAAGCTGCACCATATCTAATTTTGCTTCTGAGCTAATGCAGTTAATATTTTCTGAGGATTCATTCACAAAAACACCAACTTTGATTGTAAATAGTGACAAATGTTTAATGATGTTCTTCGCCTCATCTGGAGAAATATATCTTTTGCTTTCTTTATAAAAGATAAATCCAAGAGCATTTGCTCCATAATTTTCACACATAAGTGCATTATCCAAATTAGTTATTCCGCAAATTTTCACTCTCAACTTTGCACCATTCTTTTAATTGTTTGATACTTTCCGAAATGTCATTTGATCTCATTAAATGCTCACCAACTAAAATTGCATTTGTATTTGTTTCTCTCAGGAAGTCAATATCTTTTTTCTCACTAATACCACTTTCTGAAACTAAAATTATTTCTTCAGACAGTTTCTGAGAAACCTTTTTTGTTGTTTCGAGAGTAACTTCAAAGTCCTCTAAATTTCTGTTATTTACTCCTACTATTTTATTTAAGTTAAAATCTATTTTTTCGATTTGACTTTCAGAATGTAATTCAAGCAAAACTTCCATCCCTGTTTCTGCTGCTGCATTAGTAAGGTCATTAATTTGATTCTTGGATAGTGCCTCGCAGATTAACAAAATTAAATCAGCCCCATTTGCTTTAGCTTCAAAAATTTGAAATTCATCTATAATGAAATCTTTTCGCAGCAGTGGTACTTTTTTAATTTTTGCTATGTCTGAAAGAAAAGAAATATTTCCTGAAAAGAACTTTTCATCTGTTAGGATGGAAATAGCATCGACATTATTTTTAAGGTAGGTTTCTGCAATCTTTAAATGATTAAAATCTTCTCTAATTATTCCTTTGGATGGGCTCGCTTTTTTTATTTCAGCAATAATTGAAAGTGAAGAATTATTTGATTTCACTTTCTCTGAAAAGCTTAAAGATGTTTTATGGAAATATTCCATGTCAGTGAAAGAACTTAATGAATATTGCTTCTTTAAGTTTTTTACTTCTTCTGTTTTTACTTCAAGTATTTTATTTAGAAAATTCACCTATTAATTCTCGTCCTTTTCAATCAGCGATAAATTTGTTTAAACCAAAAAACCCTTCCCAGTGTTCTGAGAAGGGTTTGTTAAACTCTTTTTTATTTTAACTCATTTCACCGGGACGTATTATTTTTAGTGCTAAACCAAAGCCAAAAGTAAAGGTTAAAAAAGAAGTTAAAATAATATGTCCCGCTAAATCGTTTCATAATCTCTATTGCAATATATGTAAGTCTTAA
>JBJKPP010000296.1:0-4184 GCA_046706145.1 Ignavibacteriaceae bacterium
AGTATTTAGGTTTCAGTTTGCCTTTAATTATAATCCTGTCGTAAGTATATTTACACATTAATTTTTTCCAGTAGTTAAATGAAAAACATCAGGAATTTCTGCATAATTGCACATATTGATCACGGCAAGTCCACCATCGCTGACCGCATGCTTGAAAGAACGGGAACTATAACCGACAGAGAAGCAAAAGACCAGGTTTTGGATGACCTTGAATTGGAGCGTGAACGCGGAATTACCATTAAGTCGCATGCAATACAGATGAGATATACGGCAGTTGATAAAAAAGAATATACTCTCAACCTGATTGACACACCCGGACACGTTGATTTTAGTTACGAAGTCTCCCGGTCTTTGGCAGCTTGCGAAGGCGCTATTTTAGTTGTCGATGCCTCGCAGGGCGTTGAAGCTCAAACAATAAGCAATTTATATCTGGCGGTTGAATCAGGATTAGAGATTATTCCTGTAATAAATAAAATTGATCTGCCTAGTGCGGAAATTGACAAAGTCCATTCACAAATTATAGATTTAATAGGAAGCAAAGATGAAGAAATAATTTTAGCTAGTGCAAAAGAAGATAGGGGAATAGATGAAATACTTGAAGCTATTGTTAAGAAAATTCCTCCTCCAAAAGGTAATCCCGAAGCTCCGCTTCAAGCTTTGGTTTTTGATTCTATATTTGATTCTTACAGAGGAGCCATTGCTTATATAAGAGTCTTTAATGGAGTTCTTAAAACAAACGAAAAGATAAAATTTTTTGCTACTAATAAAGAATTTGACGCTGAAGAAATTGGAATTTTAGCATTTAAAAAAGTTAGAACAGATGAACTTTCTGCCGGAGATGTGGGATATTTAATTGCAGGCATAAAAGAAGTGCATGATGCAAAAGTCGGTGATACAGTTACGCATGCAAAAAAAGGAGCTGAAAACCCATTACCTGGCTATAAAGATGTGAAGTCTATGGTTTACAGCGGACTTTATCCAACTAATTCAGATGACTTTGAGGATTTAAGGGATGCTCTCGAAAAGTTCAGACTAAATGATTCCGCATTAGTCTATCAACCGGAAACTTCTACTGCTCTTGGTTTCGGCTTTAGATGCGGCTTCCTTGGTTTGCTCCATATGGAAATTGTGCAGGAAAGATTACTAAGAGAGTACGGTCAATCGATTATCACAACTTTGCCTAACGTTGAATATTTTGTTTATAAAAAGAATGGCGAAAAAATAGTAGTTGACAACCCGGCAATGATGCCTGAAGTAGGAGAGATTGAGAGAATTGAAGAACCTTATGTTAAAGCACAGATAGTTTGTCCGAGTGACTACATTGGTAACATAATGAAACTCTCTATGGACAAAAGGGGAATATACAAAAACACAAATTACATTGACCCAACCCGTGCGGATATAGAGTATGAACTGCCGCTTTCCGAAATCATATTTGATTATTTTGACAAACTAAAATCAATGTCCCGCGGTTATGCTTCTTTTGATTATGAGTTTACAGGTTATAAAGAATCGGATTTGATAAAATTAGATATTTTGCTGAACGGTGAACCGGTGGATGCTCTCTCGATGATTGTACACAGAAGCAAAGCATATGACTGGGGAAGAAAAATATGTTCAAAGCTGAAAGATTTAATTCCGCGTCAAATGTTTGAGGTGTCTATTCAGGCAGCAATCGGAACCAAGGTAATTTCCAAGTCTGTTGTTAAAGCATTGCGAAAAAATGTTCTTGCTAAATGTTATGGAGGCGATATTACAAGAAAGAGAAAACTTCTGGAAAAGCAGAAGGAAGGTAAGAAAAGAATGAAGCAGGTCGGAAATGTTGAAATCCCACAGGAAGCCTTTTTGGCTGTACTCCAAATTGAAGATTAACTACGAAGTGGTCAATTCTAATAAAGAAGGAAAAGAAGGAAATGAATTGTCTTCCGATGGATTTCCAGACTCACACGAAACTCTGCCTGAAAACAAAACACAAAATAATATTTTCTCAAAGAAGTTCAGGAAATATGTTTATTTAATTATTGCTCTTCTTTTTCTTGTCATATTCTTAAGAACTTTTATAATAGAAGCTTTCAGAATTCCAACGGGCTCTATGGAAAATACGTTACTGCCAGGCGATTTTATTCTCGTAAATAAAAGCGCTTATTCTTTTTATATCCCAGAATATTTTCCGCTTTTCGGTATAAAGTTGAAAAGAAGAACGATTTTTCATGTCAGTGACCCGAAGAGAGGTGATGTTATTGTATTCCGTTTTCCCGAAAATTACCCGGATAGGTATTTATACAATTCATTTCTGGTGAAAAGAATAGTTGGCCTTCCTGGCGACGTAGTACAAATTATAAATAAGCAGGTCTTTGTTAACGGGAAAAGAATTTATCCTCCCCAAACTGCTATAATAGATACCACGAATTTTATGTTAAAAAGTCAAAAAGAACAAGGTATTTTCCCAAATTATGAGAATTGGAATAGAGATAATTATGGCCCAATCACAGTACCTAAAAAGGGGTTGACCGTTAAACTAAATAATGAGAATATTCATAAATGGAAGTTTTTTATAGACCGCGAATTTGGGAAGAATGCCGTTAGTGTGTCTGGAAAAACAATAAATATTAATGGGCGGCCTGTTAAGCAGTATGTTTTCAAGAAGAATTATTATTTTGTACTTGGTGATAATAGAGATAATAGCCTTGATAGTCGTTTCTGGGGATTTGTCCCTGAAAATTATATAATTGGTAAAGCAGAGTTGATATACTTTTCATGGAAAGGAAACCACGGCAAAGGATTGAGCGGTTTATTTAGATCTCCAAGATACAGTAGATTTTTTAAGTTTGTAAATTAAACAGTTAAAACTTCTAAGAAAATTACATGCGCAAAATAGCTTTCATCTTTTTAATATTTACGATTTGTTTACCTGCACAAACAAAATATTTAGTCTTTTTTAAAGACAAAGGAGCACTTAAAAAAAATGTTTTGAGCAAGGCATCGCCTTTATATCAAGAAGCTCTTTCAAAACTATCCAAAAGAAGCATTGAAAGAAGAGAAAGAGTAATGGGGAAAGATATTATCACTTATGCAGATATTCCAATCGATAATCAATATCTGAATCAGATTGAAAATCTTGGTATAAAACCGGTCAACAAACTTAGATGGTTTAATGCTATTTCGGCATATTTAAATAGTGAGCAGTTAAAAGAAGTATCTAACTTATCATTTGTCAGTAATGTTAGAAAAGTAAAAATATATAAAGTCTCTAATCCGCTGGAAAAACTTTACAAAACCAATAATTCTAACGCATCTTTGGATTCTTTGTATGGTAATTCCTATACAGAATATAATCTTTCAAATATTCCGCAGGCTTATGCAAAAGGAATAGATGGAAACGGAGTTATTATAGGAATTCTGGACGATGGATTTATCTGGAAAAGCCAGCAGTGCCTTGCCAATAACAAAGTGCTTGCAGAATATAATTTTGTATTTCATGATACTTCTACAGCCCCGCAGCCTGGGGATTCATATGATTCAGGACTACACGGAACTTTTGTGTTTTCTCTAATTGGCGGCTATGAACCTGGAAAAATTATCGGCCCTGCACATGGTGCAAGTTATATCCTTGCAAAAACTGAAGATGACCGCAGTGAATCTCATATTGAGGAAGACAACTATGCGGAAGCTTTGCAATGGATGGAATCGATGGGTGTTGATATGACAACAAGCTCTCTGGGCTATAATATTTTTGATGATACTACTTATTCTTATACTTATGCCGATATGAATGGAAACTCAACTATAGTTACTAAAGCTGCAGATCTGGCTTTCCAGCGTGGAGTTTTGGTTTTTAATGCCGCCGGAAATGAAGGTGATAATTCGTGGAAATATGTTGATGCTCCGGCGGATGGATTTAACGTAATTGCAGTTGGAGCCGTTGATGAAAATAATGTTCGCGCTTCATTTAGTTCTTTGGGTCCAACTTATGATGGAAGAATTAAGCCTGATGTTGTTGCCATGGGAGTTGGTAATTACGGATCAGATGCCAGTGCCGGTTCTAATAGTTTCAGTTATGGAGATGGGACATCTTTTGCAACTCCGATAGCTGCTGGAATAGGCGCAATGCTTCTCTCCGTTCATCCGGGAATTTCTAATGTGCAGGCAAGAAATATTATTCTTCAATCTTCTGAAAACTCTTT
>JBJKPP010000297.1:0-19108 GCA_046706145.1 Ignavibacteriaceae bacterium
ACCTTCCATTAGCTGTTTTGCTACTGTTGTTCTTATTTATTTATACAAATAAGAATGACAAAAACACAGGTACTGTTCCAACAGGAAATATTGAAGGCAAAAAAATGCCTCAAGACAGCATACATGAGAAATTTATGAATCCTTTATCGGAATCCCCTTCAAAAAGTAATGTTACAAAGAATGCAAAACATGAAACAGAGATGCTGAAAAAGCAAATTGAAGAACATCCTAATGATACTTTAAAATTAAAAGAATATGCCGACTTCCTTTCACAACACAATCCTACAGAGGCAATAAAATATTATAATAAATTATTGAGTATAAATCCGAAGAGAATAGATGTTTTGTTTTCTCTTTCTTTTATCTATTATAACCAGGGAAACCTTGACAAAACAGAAGAGCTAACCAACAAAATTCTATACTATGATAAAGATAATGTGAAAGCATATTACAACCTTGGCGCAATAGCAGCAAGCAAAGGTGATAAAGAGAAGGCCCGTCAAATCTGGAATAAAATTGTCACCGAACACCCTAATGATGAAACAGCACAATTAGCAAAGTCTTCGTTGGCAAAACTTTAATTAGCCATTAGTTCTTTTTTTCTAATTGATAAAGGAGAAGAAAAGTCTTGTTTGGAGCTAATATTACTTATTTCGGAAATTCCACTAATTTATTATGGCAAATTTATCCAAAATTGCATCCTTCTGTCTGCACAAAAATTGATGTTAAAATATCTTTTAACCCTCATATTTTGTTCTTGGCCCTAAGAAATTCGTTCTAATTATAAAAAATTAACAAAAACTGAATTCTGTTATGGAAGCTTTTCTTGAAAATATTTTAGGATATGTGGTTGTTATAGGCATGGCATTGATTGTTCTTTTTATGTATATCAAACGTAATTCTAAGAAAAGCAGCGTGACTGTAGAGAAAATCAAGAAGGCGAAAGAATTAGGATTTCATGAGCCTGTTTCGTTGCACCCCGTTATTGATACTGAAACTTGTATCGGAAGCGGCGCATGTATAAAAGCTTGCCCCGAGAAAGATGTTTTGGGATTGGTAAACGGCAAAGCGCAAACAATAAACACTTCAAGATGTGTGGGACATGGCGCCTGTTTTCATGCATGTCCTGTACAAGCAATTACTCTTTGTATAGGTACAGAAAAACGAGGAGTTGAATTGCCTCATGTCAGCCAGGAATTCGAAACCAGCATTCCCGGATTATTCATTGCTGGAGAATTAGGCGGGATGGGACTTATAAAAAATGCTGTCGAACAGGGTAAACAATCGATACAATTCATTATTAAGAAAATGAAACGCTCACCGAATGCAAAATATGATGTAATTATTGTTGGAGCAGGACCCGCAGGAATTTCTGCTACTTTAACTGCAGCAAAGAATAATTTAAAATTCTTAACTCTTGAGCAGGATAGTTTGGGAGGAACAGTTTTTAATTTTCCCAGAGCGAAAATAGTTATGACTTCTGCGATGGATTTGCCTTTGTTTGGTAAAATAAAATTATCTGAAACATCTAAATCAGAACTGTTAGATTTATGGCGGGATGTTTTGAAGAAAAATAGAATAACAATCAATGAGCAGGAAAAAGTCGAGTCAATTGAAAAAAACAATAGTCATTTTGAAGTACGAACAAATAAAGAAAAATATACTTCTAACAGTGTTTTATTGGCAATAGGTAGAAGAGGTTCTCCAAGAAAGTTGGGCGTTCCAGGAGAAGAAAAAGAAAAAGTAGCTTATCGTTTGTTAGAACCGGAGCATATACACAACCAGAACATATTGATAGTGGGCGGCGGTGATTCAGCGGTTGAGAATGCGTTAATTCTTGCAGATGAGAAAAACAATGTAACTATTTCTTACCGAGGAAATAGTTTTTCCAGACTGAAACCAAAAAATCTAGAAAAGATAAATACTACAATTTCTTCAGGGAAAGTAAAAGTGGTTTTTAATTCGAACATAAACAAAATATTAGATGATAAAATAATTCTTTCTGTTGATGATTCTTTACGCGAAATAAAAAATGATTTGGTTTTCATTTTTGCTGGTGGCGAACTCCCTACAAAATTCCTAGAAAAAATAGGAGTATCTATAACTACAAAATATGGCGAAGCGATTTTGCAACACCAAATATAAATATTAGAATTTGGAAAGACGGCAAATAGTATAAAAAAATTTTTATTACATATTACCATTTGCTAATGCAAGCAAAATATTCTTCAGTTATAAAACATAAATTCTCATTCCTGTTTATTCTTTTGTTCTTTTCATTATCATCATCTTCTTTTGCACAAATTTCGCCGGGTGACTTAACCTTTGCGCATAAAAATCTGGAAGGATTAAGTAATTGTACAAAATGTCATGTGTTAGGTCAGGGTGTTGAAGTTAATAAATGCCTTGACTGTCATAAAGAAATAAAATCTTTGAAGGATAAAGGCGAAGGATATCATGCAAGCAGCGAAGTGAAAGCTAAAAAGTGTTGGTCATGCCATAGCGAACATCATGGTAGGGATTTTAGGATAGTAAATTTCAACCCGAACGGGTTTGACCATAACAAAGCAGGTTTTGTCTTGACAGGAAAACATTCACAAATAAAATGCGAGGACTGTCATCAATCAAAATATATTTCTGTAAAAGATCTCAAAAGCAGAAAAGGTACATATCTGGGTTTAAGTCCCAAATGTGAAAGCTGTCATCAGGATGTTCATCAAGGTACTTTAGGAAATAATTGTAATTCGTGTCATAATACTGACTCTTTCAAACCGGCGGTGAACTTTAACCACGACAATACAAAGTTTAAGCTAACAGGCGAACATACAAAAGTTGAGTGTATTAAGTGTCATATAGAAGAGACAAGAAATGGAAAGAAATTTCAGAAGTTTATTGGTTTACAGTTTAGCAACTGTACCCCTTGCCATCGAGATCCTCACCAAGGAAGATTTGGAAAAAACTGTGAAAATTGTCATGTAACTTCTGGTTTTAATATAATAAATCAAAAATCGTTTGATCATAGTAAAACCAATTTCCCTCTTTTAGGAAGGCACGGATTCGTGAAATGCAGTGATTGCCATAAACAAGGATTGAAAGTAAAACTAAAATATCAAAAGTGCATGGATTGTCATTCTGATTTTCATAAAGGTGATTTCACAGTTAATAACATCGAAACGGATTGTTCCAAATGTCACACAGTAGATGGATTTCAACCATCTCTATTTACAATTGATATGCATAATAAAACTGGGTTTAATTTGACGGGAAGTCATTTAGCAGTTCCATGTCAGGGATGTCATTATAAAAATAGTAATTGGCACTTCAAAAATATTGATGAGCAATGTATTAGTTGTCATAAAAATGTTCACGGTGACGAGATAACCAGCAAGTTTATGCCGGATAACAAATGTGAAAGCTGCCATATAACCGACAGTTGGTCCGATGTAAAGTTTGATCATGATAAAACAAGGTTTTCACTATCTGGTAAACATGCAGAAGTTAAATGCGGGGATTGTCATTATAAAAAAAATGCTGCAGGAGAACAAGTTTATAAGTTTGCATCGCTAAATTCTAATTGTACGACATGCCATAAAGATGTACACTTTGGACAATTCGCCGAAGGAAAAAATACCACATGCCAAAGGTGTCATACATTTAATAATTGGAAACCGGATAAATTCGATCATGATAAAACAAGGTTCTCACTTAAAGGCGCACATATGGATTTGGATTGCTCAGCTTGTCATAAAACCGTTACAAAAAACGGTAATTCATTTGTTGAATATAAATTGAAAGATTTTAAATGCTCCGCCTGTCATTCATAATTATATTGATAGGTTTTGTATCGAGCCTGACTTTAGCGCAATCTCCTCATGGTGATAAGCTGAAAATTGATTGTTCGAACTGTCATATTGCCACTACGTGGAAAGTAATTCCTAAGAAAATAAAATTTAATCATGATGAAACAGGATTTCCTCTTGAAGGTCAACATAAAAATGTAGATTGTCAATCGTGTCACACTTCATTAGTGTTTTCTGATGTTAAGACAGATTGTTTCTCTTGTCATAAAGATATTCATCAGGGTAGCGTAGGCTATGATTGTGCCCGGTGCCATGCTCCTCAGTCATGGATTGTCCAAAACATAAATCAAATTCATGAAGAGGATAGGTTTCCGCTTGTGGGAATGCATCTTAATGCTGATTGTATCCAGTGCCATGCTCAATATAATAGTTTGAATTTTGAGGTTATTGGTGCGACGTGTTTTGATTGCCACAGGAAAGATTATTATGCCACTACTGCTCCTAATCATGCACAGGCAGGTTTCTCAACTGAATGTCAGGATTGCCACAGTTTGAATGCAGTAAACTGGGGGGCCCAAAGTTTCAATCATGATTTTTTCCCGCTGGTTGGTGGTCATAATATTGCTAATTGTTTTGCCTGCCACAAACAGGGCAGTAATTTTTCCGGTTTATCTACGGAATGTTATTCATGCCATAAGAAAGATTATGATGCTACTACCGATCCAAATCATATAACACAAGGATTTCCAACAACTTGCGATCAATGTCATTCAATTAATAGTTGGGGTGATGCAAAATTTGATCATAGTACAACTGGATTTGCATTAACTGGTCAACATGCTGTTATAAGTTGCAACAGTTGTCACGCAAACGGATATACTAATACACCAAGCGATTGCTATTCATGTCATAAAAAAGATTATGATGCTACTACTGATCCAAATCACGTAACACAAGGTTTTCCAACAGACTGTTCACAGTGTCATTCTACAAATAGCTGGGGTGACGCGAGCTTTGATCACAGTACAACTGGATTTGCATTAACAGGTCAACATGCCACATTAAGTTGTAATAGTTGTCATGCAAGTGGATACACAAACACGCCAAGCGATTGTTATTCTTGTCATAAAAAAGATTATGATGGTACTACAGACCCTAACCATGCATCTGCGGGTTTTCCCACTGATTGTTCACAGTGTCATTCCACAAATGGGTGGAGTGGAGCAACTTTTGATCATAGTACAACCGGATTTGCTTTGACTGGTCAACATGCTACATTAAGCTGTAATAGTTGTCATGCTAATGGTTATACAAATACTCCTTCAGACTGCTATAGTTGCCACAAAACAGATTACCAGAATACAACGGATCCAAATCACTCAACTGCTCAGTTTCCTACTACATGTCAAGACTGTCATTCAACAAGCAGTTGGTCCGGCGCTACATTCGATCATGATGCTTCATATTTCCCAATTTATTCCGGAACGCACAGTGGCAGATGGAGTGCTTGCTCTGATTGTCATACCAACTCAAGTAATTATTCGGTTTTCTCGTGTATCACCTGCCACGCACACGATCAAACTACCACGGATCAACATCATCAAGGAGTCAGCGGGTATGTTTACCAGAGCAGTGCATGTTATTCTTGCCATCCAACAGGAAGGGCAGGTGATTAATTGATGTTTAAGGATAGAACTAAAAATAATAATGAATAAAGTATAAGATACAAGTATATAAATGTTAAAGTATTTAATAAATATTTTTTTAGTCTTTTTTCTGTTTATTCCCAAACAATATGGCCAAGTAAAAGGCAGAACAAAATTATTGGGAAGAATTACTTACCAGTCTTCCCAAAATGTTTATGTAAGTTTAGAATCAACTGAGGGTATTGAAAAAGGAGATACACTTTATGTTGAAAGAAGCCGGAAATTATTGCCGGCGATTCTTGTAGAGTATATTTCTTCGATATCTTGTGCTGGTAAAAAAATAATAAGAGAAGAGTTGTCTAATAAAGATATTATAACAGCATTTGTTAAGACCAAGCAAAAATCCACTAAAAATGTTGTTGTGAATGATACTATTTCACAAACCAATACTGCAGAAGTGACAAACATAAATAAAAGTGTTGAAACGAAATCCACAACTAGGTTTTTAGAGTCGAACAAGAAAAAGATCTCCGGGAAGTTCTCTGTAGAATCATACTCAAATACAACAAATATTGATAATAGTCTTAACTATCAAAATTGGCGGTATGCATTTTCCCTAGATGCTAACGACATTGGAGGTTCAAATCTTTCATGCTCAAATTATGTTATGTTTTCTTACCGTGCAGACCAATGGAACAATCTTTCTTCGAATCTCGGTCAAGCTATAACGGTATATGATCTATCCTTAAAATACAAATTTAACAAAGGCACTAATTTGTGGGTAGGTCGTTATTTAAATCCTAAAATTTCAAATATAAGTGCTATTGACGGAATTCAGTTTGAAAAGTACTTTGGCTCATTTTATTCCGGAATTGCCGTCGGCTCCCGCCCAAATTTTAGTGATATGGGATTTAATATTAAGCTTTTCGAAACTGGTTTATATTTTGGCAAACAGGATTCACTTGGCAATGGGGAGATGGAAAACACTTTTTCTATTTTTCAGCAGACAAACGACTTAAAGATTGATAGAAGATTTCTTTATTTACAGCATACAGATAATGTTTTTAAAAACGTAAACATCTTTGCTTCCACAGAAGTTGATCTTTATAAAAGAGTAAATTTTAAAGGGACTAATGATTTTTCTTTAACTAGCCTTTTCTTCATGACGAGATACTCTCCAATAACTAAGTTATCTCTTTCTCTTTTTTACGATGCAAGAAAAAACGTTATATATTATGAAACGTTCAAGAGTTTTCTTGATAGTGCGATTGACAGAGAAACCAGGCAGGGTTTGCGTGCAAGAATTAATTACCGTCCTTTTAATTTCATTTTCGTTGGAGTGAATGCGGGTTATAGTTATCAAAAAGGAGATTTAATGCCAAGCAGAAATATTGGAGGCTATTTATCTATATCAAGAATTCCTTTTGTTAAAATAAATACTTCTTTTTCTTATACGAAATTAATTAGCGGCTATATTAAAGGAGATATCGCCGGTTGTAGAATATCTAAATATTTATTCGATGATTTTGTTTCAGTATCCTTAGAATATCGAAAGATTAATTATTATTTTAATTACAGTTCTCTTAAAACGGAACAAAATTCGGTTGATGGCGATGTATCTTTAAACTTCACAAAATACTTTTCCTTAATTCTTAGTTACGACGGTGAGTTTGAAAATAAAAATACATATAATAGAGTATTCTTTGGATTTACCACAAGGTTTTAGATCAATAAATTTGTAAGTTCTTTCGAAAATTTTCCTTTTAGATTTTAATGGTTGTTCTTCATTAGTCTTATAGCCCGTTAGTGCTTTAAGTCACCTCAATAATTACTTTCTAGTTTATTCATTGTTTTTCCCTCATTTAAATCTATCTTAAAATGAAGATTAAATTTTTAGATAAATTTAATTAATTTGAAAAAGTTACAAATCTTTAGGAGAAATTAAATGGACAAGCTTAATAGGAAAGATTTTTTTAAGAAAGCTGCATTGCTTAGCGTTTCGGCTATAAGTCTTCCGGCCTTTCTTGAAAGTTGTGCAGGAAACAAAAAGAAGGCGGCACCTGTTTCTGATCCTTGTACGGATACAAGTAATCTTACCCCAACGCAACTTAAAACAAGAACAACTTTTCAGTACAAGGGCAAATCACCTTACAAAGATAAATATTGCACTTTGTGTCAGTTCTTTATTCCGCCCCAAGGAAATGCTCACTGCGGTACCTGCCAGGTAGTTAAAGGTCCGATAAACCCTCATGGATATTGTAATTCCTTCATAAAAAAGCAAAAACAATCCTAATTTAGTACTTCAAAAATCGGGGTATTCTCTCAATTTCTTATAGAGAATGCCCTTTTTATTTTCTTAAAGCATTAGTATAACATTGAATGGTATTTTCTATTATTCTAAATTTAAGCCATGCAAAAATTACACTTTACAAAAATGAGCGGAGCGGGTAACGATTTCGTCCTGATAGATAAAAATCAGAACAAATCTCTCTCTTTTGGGAAAAAGCTCATTATGTCAATATGTGATAGGAGAAACGGCATAGGTGCGGACGGATTAATATCCGTTACCAGGAGCAATAAATACGATTTTTCTATGCAATATTTCAATGCTGATGGTTCAACAGGAACGTTATGCGGAAATGGTGCACGCTGTGCTATTAAGTTTGCGGAAATCAATGGATTTACCAAAAATGGAAACGTTGAATTTTTATCTAACGGAAAGAAATATACCGGAGAAGTGTTAAAGAAAGGAATAGTAAAATTTAATCTTCGTAAACCTAAAGACTTAAGGAAAGATTTTAATATAAAAATTGATGATTTTGATATAAATGCAAGCTATATAGATACAGGTTCGCCGCATGTTGTTATTTTTATTGAAGATATAAAAAAAAGCAATAAGAACGTTTTCAGGAACATACGTGATGTTCCTGTATATGACATAGGAAAAAAAATAAGATATTTTCGGTATTTTCAACCGAAAGGAACTAACGTCAATTTTGTTCAGTTGAAGGATAATGAATTAAATATCCGCACATACGAGCGTGGCGTTGAGAACGAAACATTGGCATGCGGAACAGGTGCAGTGGCAACAGCAATTATCAGCAATTTAGAGAAAAATTTAAAACCTCCCGTTACTCTAATTACAAAAGGAGGCGATAATTTGATTGTTGATTTCAATCTTTCGAATGGAAGATATAAAGATTTATCTTTGACTGGACCGGCAAAAGTTGTTTTTGACGGAGAATTATCATTAAATAATATACTATAAAAACGGAGACTAAATGGGAAAAGTAATTTTCAGTATCCAGTATGAAATAAACTCGGATAAAAGAGATGAATACTTAAAATTAATAAAAGAATTAAAAAATTTATTAAAGGCGGATGGTTTATTGGACTATTCTATCTATGAACAAAAAAATAAACCCAATCACTTTGAAGAAATTTACACTTTTGATTCGAGTGATGCTTACGACAATTTTGAAGATGCTCAAAGCGAGCGTATCAACATATTAATTAGCAGCATTAGCAATCTCTCCAAAGAAAATTCCACGAAGTACACAACATTGTATGAGCTTTCTGATAACATAAATTGAAAGTGGTTCAATGTTTATATCCTTGAGTAATTGCTTTTTATAGTAATATTTTTTTAAAGTCATGAATGAATATATCGGCGCAATTCATATGCATTCAATATATTCTGATGGTTCGGGCAAAGTAGATGATATTGCCAGGATAGCTTCCGAATCAGGGCTGGATTATATAGTTCTCACAGACCACAATACCCTCCGGGCACTTGAAGATGGTTATGAAGGATGGCACGATAATACTCTTCTTTTAATAGGATGTGAAATTAACGACAAGGAAAACAAAAACCACTATCTTGCTTTGGGAATAAATGAAACATTTTCTACAAGAATATCTGCTAAGCAATACGTTAAAAAAGTGAATGAGGCTGGTGGTTTTGGATTCATTGCACACCCCCATGAAAAAAGAACGCACATGGAAGAACACCCACCTTATCCTTGGGTCGATTGGGATATTGATGATTTTACAGGAATAGAAATTTGGAACCATATGTCTGAGTGGATGGAAAATCTTACCGAACAGAATAAAATTCAATTTTTTCTTCATCCGTTAAGGACCATAGTCGCACCAAGCGGAGAGACCCTGAAAGTTTGGGATGAATTAAACCTGAAGAGAAAGGTAATTGGAATCGGCGGCATTGACGCACATGCACACAAATATAATCTTCTTGGATTTTGGGAAGTAGAAATATTTCCTTACAAAGTTCTTTTTAAATCTATCAGAACTCACATTCTAACCGAAAAGAAATTACAAAAAAATGAACGAGATCTAGGTTTTGGTGAAGCTAAGAATATAGTATATGATTCTCTCAAGCGAGGTTTATGCTTTGTTGCTAATGATTATCACGGAGATTCAAAAGGATTTAGATTTTCGGCAGAGAAGGCTGGAAAAACATATCAAATGGGTGATTTAATCAAAGGCCACGAAGGTATTACCTTGAATGTCAAAGTTCCACAGACTGCCGAAATTAAAATTATAAGAAACGGCAAGGAAATTGTTAAAAATACCACTGAAGAATATTCTTTTAATATTTCAAATTCTGGTGCATATAGGGTTGAGGTGTTTTTAAATGAAAAGGCTTGGATATACTCAAATCATATTAGAGTAACTTAATTTGTTATTTAGAGCTTAAAAAATGGCTCATTTTAATTGTTAATTATGAATTAAAACTTAGTGTATATAATTTAATTGATAGAACCTGGATACCGGTGGAACCTATCTTTTTTAACCATTTAACTAAATTGGTATAATCAAGTGTGGGGATCTGCTCATCTTTTTGTTCCGCTTCCTTTACTATTTTGTCGATGAAAATTTCCATTTTTTAAAGACAAAAGGTTATGTCTTAGATGAATGAATATTATCCGGGTTTTTGATTTATTAATTATAAATGATTGATTTAATTTTTGGAAAAAGGAAATAACAGAAGAGCTAATGTTTAAAAAGAAAGTATCAATTCCCTTTATCATTCTAGGTTTTGTAACAATAACGTTAATCACGTTCCTCTGCATTAAGTATTTAGATGCCGAGATAGCAATTAAAGTGATGCATTTTCTGAGAAGTTTTCACAGCATGAACAAAGTAACTGGGAACATACCTGATCTTTTACCACATTTCGTAGCTGTTAGTACAGTTTTTATGTGGGCAATTTATTTTTATAGGTTACATAAGAAAAAGCTTGATGTGGAAACACAGTTCTTAAAACTTGGTGGAGCGGTTTTACCCATTGCGTATCTGGTAAAAACCTTGTCTAAATTTGTATTTGGAAGAACTAGCCCGCGTTCGTGGCTTATTCAAAACCAAACATTGAAATTTCACTGGTTCAAGATTTGGAGTAGTAGTTTCCCTTCTGGTCATATGCTTGTTTTTGCAGCATTGGGAACCGCCATTTTGATTTACTATCCTAAATATCGTAATGTGGTCTTAATTTTTCTTATCCTATTGGGAGTGGCCCTCGTCGGAACAGATTATCATTTCTTTAGCGATGTTATCGCTGGGTCTTGTCTTGGCGTTATAACGACCTACTCCTTATGGTATCTTTTTGAAAAAGGTAGAATTAAAGATTAGATTTTGTAAATAACTCCCCTTGCGTTAATCAGGTAGTGGTAGCAAATTATTCATTCTTGCCTGCTGCTGTAAGGTTTGCTATTTTTGAACTTAATCTTCTATTCAGACTAAGCGCCCATAGTTCAACTGGATAGAACGCTGGATTCCGGTTCCAGTGGTTGGAGGTTCGAGTCCTCCTGGGCGCACTAATGAAATTCAAAATTAAAAACTTGCCTATCGGTGGACAAGGCCAAAAGTCAAAAAATTTCTAATTTTAGTCTCTATTGAAATCTTAAAAACTTATTTTTTGCTGGTTTGCCGTTTTTTGATTTCCTTTATATATTTAACTGTCAAATAAGCCACAATAAGATTTATGTTAACAAAGAAGAAAAAATTATCTAAAAAAGCTATAAAAGAAGACAAATTAGTTACCTTCTATTATAAGGCGTACGGTTATTTCGATGAAAATAAATCCAGAATACTCCTTTACGGTGGAGCGCTGGTTATCTTGGTTTTAGCGATTTTCTATTATTATAGAACCAAATCTGAAGATAACGTTAAAGCTGGTGTAGAGCTTGCAAAAGCGATGGATATTTACGACAGCGGGTCATTCCTGGAAGCTATAGAGGGCAGGGCATCTGATAACACCGTAGGACTGAAACAAATCGTTGCAGATTATGGGAGTACCGAAAATGGTGAAACTGCAAAAATATATCTTGCTGATGCATACAGCATGTTAGGAAAATCTGACGAAGCTTTTAAATATTATGAAGATTATGACGGGGACATTCCGATTTTTAGTGCTGCTGCGTTAGCTGGTCAAGCAGGTTATTATTCTTCTCACAATAATCCGAGCAAAGCTGCGAATTTATATGAAAAAGCATCGGCTGTTTCTAAATTAAATGTGCTTAACTCGGACTATCTACTTCAAGCTGGCATAAACTATTTAAAGGCTGGAGATGCCAGTCAAGCAAAAGAAACTTTTGATAAAATTAAGAAAGATTATCCTGGTACCGAAGCTTACCAACAAGTTGGCAAATATCTCGCCGAAGCACAAATGGGATAATAGATAGTTTCGTTAGGTAAGCTTTCACAACACATTCAAAATTTAATTGAAATATTGCTAAGAGATCTTTTCTAAGCTCTAGGCAAAATTCTTTTTTATTTTATTGCCATAGTTCAATAACACAGAAAGGAGTAACAGTATGAGGAAAACTCTACTATTAATGGGGGCTATATTATTTCTAATGTGCAGTACAGAATTATTAGCACAATATTCTATTGTTGCTAAAATGTCAAAAGTTGTTAGCGATACCTCATTTTATAATGATCTGAGCGCTGCAGCAAGGGGAAGTTATGTTGCAAACGATATTGACGGGGACGGAAGGCCCGAATTGATAATGACAGATTATAGTAATGGTGGCAGGGTTCATGTATATGAAGCGGCAGGGCAAGATTCAGTTGAATTAGTCTGGTCTTCACCGGACACCACAGCCTCTTTTAGTGGTGGAAATGCTCCAAGGTGTGTAACGGTTGGAGATTTGGACAATGACGGACGTAAAGAAATAATTTTTCCTACTTATGCTGGAATCTTTATTTATGAATGGGACGGTGTGAAAGGGAGTGGAAATTTTGGTACTCAGCCTTCACAGGTAATCAACAGCATTTCTTGTCCGGGTTTACCTGCATCAGGACCAAATAGAGTTGAAGCTATGTGGGTTGGAGATATAGACGGAGACGGAACACCGGAACTTGTAACTGTTTGGAACTGCGATAACAGTTCTGACAGATTATATTTAGCTGTTATTCAGGCAAGTGGCGGATGGGATACCAACAGCCCTGGATTCTCAGGTTTTAATCTCATCTATAGTGTTCCATTTACAAATAACTTAGGAGGTGGTCAACCTATTGATGCTTTTGTTGGTGACTTCAATGGAAGTGGTAAAGATAATATTTTGGTTCACACTTATAACTATGTTAATATTTTTCCAGTTCGTGTGACAGGTACAAGCAAATATGCTTTACCTGACACCACGGTTGCGGGGGCGTTTTTACATTTGATGGATGAAGACGGAACTGCACTGCTTGGTGGTATTGTCACAGATATTGATAACGACGGTGTCGATGAACTGTATTTACCTATTTACGCAGATGCAAATTCGGACGATCCACACAACGGAAGAATTTATATGGTCAGTTATCCAAAAGGGAATGATCTCTCTACGATTGACACTAGTGATGTTTCTTTAATAGTGCCAACTTCTCCCGCTAAAACGCTTGCTGGAAATAAAGCCTTTAATGCAGTTCTTTTTGGCGGTGACTGGGCTGATATGGATGGCAACGGTCAGAAAGAGTTATATTTTGGTTCCACTTCTCCTGCAGATGTAATTAGACTTGATTATATGGGAGGCAACAAAAGAGATCCTAATAACTGGGAATCTTCTATCGTTTATTCGGGCGAGCACGACGTATATTCCACAATTAATTAT
Organism: Ignavibacteriaceae bacterium; assembly: GCA_046706145.1. Classification (GTDB taxonomy): domain Bacteria; phylum Bacteroidota; class Ignavibacteria; order Ignavibacteriales; family Ignavibacteriaceae; genus JBJKPP01. The sequence continues at coordinate 13,564 of JBJKPP010000297.1, forward strand.
CAGGATTCCCTTGGTACTATGGACACCGTAAGAGTTATGGCAACACCATTTGTTAGCAAATTATTTGCTGAGAATATGGATTTCAACGGCGATGGAAAACCAGATATCCTGATTCCTTATCAGGGAATAAATGATAGTATTACTGTTAACTGGAAGCACTTTGACACTGGAACGAGTGCTTTTGTAACAGATTCTAGTGGTAAGATTCCAAATCCTAAAATATGGTTTGGAAGGATTTTGGAATACACCGGTGCAACTGGAATAAAAGGTCAAGATCTTGTCTTAGTGACTCCAAATAACTATAAACTTGAACAAAATTATCCTAATCCGTTTAACCCAAGTACTAAGATAACTTTTTCGTTACCTTTAACGAAACAAATTTCTTTGACCGTTTACGACATCCTTGGGAATAAGATTAAAGATTTAATTAGCAATGAAGTATATCAAAAAGGTACTCACGAAGTAACCTGGGACGGCACAAACAATTATGGTATGAAAGTGGCAAGTGGAGTTTATATATACACTCTTAAATTTGGCAACTTCTCCAAGTCACTTAAGATGACAATGTTGAAGTAATAACCCGGGTATTTTTGCTTTCCAACTTAGCCGTGAACTATATAGTTCACGGCTTTTTTGTTTAATTATTGAGGCTAATCTCAATCTTGGAATTTTAAAAAACTGGTCATTTTTTGTCAAAAATTGATAAGAATTGACCCAAAATCGATAGGAAATGATAGAAATTCTGTCATTTTCAATTCTTGACTTTCAGGCCTTATATCTCTATTTTCTTAGCCTTCTTATACACAATTTTTTGGATTTATGGCAGACACATCTGATTTTCGAAACGGGCTGATCATTCGCTTTAAGAATGATCTTTATACAATTGTTGACTTCCAGCATGTAAAACCGGGAAAGGGAGGAGCCTTCGTAAGGAGCACACTTAAAAATCTTAGAACAGGCAAAGTTTTAGATAATACATTTAGAGCTGGCGAAGGCGTTGAAGTAGTAAGAGTAGAGCGTAGGAAGTTTCAGTATTTATATAGAGAAGGCGATTTCTTAGTCTGTATGGATATAGAAACTTATGAGCAAATGAATGTACCCCAAGAGTACTTCGAAGAAGGTGTTAATTTCTTGAAGGAAGGAGAAGAAATTGATATCCTTTTTAACGGTGACGAAATTATAACGGTTGAAATTCCGATTTTTGTTTATTTGAAGGTAACAGAGACTGAACCTGGATTTAAGGGAGACACTGCCACGGGCGCCTCTAAACCTGCAAAACTGGAAACAGGTGCTTCTATTAGTGTTCCTCTATTTGTGAATGAGGGTGATAAATTAAAAGTTGACACTAGAACAGGGGGCTATGTAGAAAGAGTTAAAAGCTAACCAAAAGGTACTGTTATGGATTTGAATTTGATAAAAAAGCTTGTAAAAGTTGTAGATACAAGCGAAATAACTGATTTGGAAGTTGAGGAAAATGGACTCAGAGTTAAAATTGCGAAAAAGATAAGAACTGAGAAACAGATTATCCAGCCACAGATTCTGGCTAGTCCTAATCCCGGTTTGGAAGTTTCAGTTCAAGAACCCGGCAAAGAATTACCACAAGAAAAAAGCGAAGATGTTAAAAAAGGAAATTTCCATGAGGTACGATCCCCAATAGTTGGAAGTTTTTATAGAGCACCGGCTCCCGATGCCGATTCCTATGTCCAAGTTGGTGACCAAGTTACTGTTGGGTCTGTTTTATGTATTATAGAAGCTATGAAACTTATGAACGAAATTGAGTCGGATGTGGCAGGTAAGATTGTTAAAATATTGGTAGAAAATGGTAAACCTGTTGAATACAATCAACCTCTTTTTTTAATCCAGACCGACTAATCTAAGACGGATAAAAATTGTTCAAAAAAATTCTCATTGCAAACCGCGGCGAAATAGCCTTAAGAATAATTAGAACCTGCAAAGAGTTGGGGATAAAAACCGTTGCAGTTTATTCGGAAGCCGACAAGAATTCGCTGCATGTAACTTTCGCTGATGAAGCCGTCTGCATAGGTTCTCACCAAAGTAGAGACAGCTATCTGAAGATTCCCTCATTAATTTCAGCAGCACATATTACAGGTGCAGATGCTATTCATCCTGGCTATGGATTTTTGGCTGAGAACGCAAGTTTTTCTGAAATTTGTCAAGAATCGGACATAAGATTTATTGGTCCTACTCCAGCAATGATAACCTCAATGGGCGATAAATCATTAGCGAAGGAAACAGTAAAGAAAAATGATGTACCCACGGTTCCTGGCAGTGATGGGGTTGTTACTGAATTAAATGAAGGATTAAATATCAGTCACGAAATAGGATTTCCTGTTATTATAAAAGCTTCTGCAGGCGGAGGCGGCAAGGGGATGAGAATTGTTTGGGAGGAGAGCGAGTTTGAAAGAGCTTTTCAAATGGCTAGAAACGAAGCAGAATCCGCTTTTGCAAATCCGGATGTTTACATAGAAAAATTTGTTGAAAACCCAAGACATATTGAAATCCAGGTGCTTGGCGATAGTCATGGAAATATTTTCCAGTACGGTGAAAGAGACTGCACAATTCAGAGGAGGCATCAGAAATTAATTGAGGAATCTCCCTCAACAATAATTGATTCGGAATTGAGAAGAAAGATGGGGGAGGCAGGAATTCTCGCTGCAAAAGCAATTAACTATGAAGGTGCTGGCACAGTAGAATTTTTACTTGATAAAAATAGAAATTTCTATTTTATGGAAATGAATACCAGGATTCAGGTAGAGCATCCGGTCACAGAAATGATTTATGATGTTGATCTTGTCAGGCAGCAAATATTAGTTGCTGCAGGAGAAAAAATTGACACACTTCCCCATAAGGCTAGAGGTCACAGCATGGAATTTAGAATTAATGCTGAAGACCCGTATAAAGATTTTATGCCGTCGCCGGGAAAAATTGAGTCTCTGCATTTGCCAGGCGGTTTCGGGGTAAGAGTTGATTCTCATATTTACCAAGGTTATGTTATGCCTCCTTATTATGATTCGCTGCTTGCCAAATTGATTGTTTGGGGTAAAAACAGGACTAATGTAATAGCACGGGCAAGGAGAGCACTCGACGAATTCGTAGTAGAAGGAATAAAAACTACAATTCCGCTTCATGCTCATATCTTAGAAGATGAAAGATTTATAAGTGGTAACTTTGATACGAGTTTTTTGGATACATTTCAGTTGAACAAAAAATAAATTTATTAAATAATTGACATATCTACGATAATTAAAAGGCGAAAAAATGAATCTGCCGGAAAATCTAAAATATACAAAAGACCACGAATGGATTTCAGTAAAGGATAATATCGGTACTATAGGGGTTACAGATTATGCTCAAGGAGAATTAGGTGATGTTGTTTTTGTTGATTTTGGTACCAGCAAAAAGGAATTTAAAAAAGGTGAATCATTTTGTACAATAGAAGCCGTGAAAACTGTAAGCGATGTTTATACTCCTGTAAGTGGAAAGGTAATTGAATTCAACAAAAGTTTAAATGACTCTCCCGAAAAGATAAACTCAAATCCTTATGATGAAGGCTGGATAATAAAAATTGAACTTACAGACAAGGGTGAATTAGAAGGTCTTTTGGATGTGAATGCTTATAAAGAGCTTATTGGACAATAAAAAATTTCCTTTTTGAAAAAGTAAATCCTTTCTGGATTTGCATTCTCGTTAAGAAACTATATCCCTTTGAATAATAAAGAAAATATTCTAATAATAGATTTTGGGGCACAATATTCTCAACTTATCACTAGAAAAGTCAGGGAGTTGAGAGTATTTTCAGAAATGCATCCGCATACAATTTCTGTAAAAAAGGTTAAGCTAATTAATCCGTCCGGCATAATTTTATCGGGAGGGCCTAAAAGTGTTTATGATAAAGACTCGCCTTCATTAGATCCGGAAATATTAAAACTTGGTATTCCAATCTTAGGCATTTGCTACGGTTTGCAATTGATATGTAAACTAACAGGTGGAAAAGTAAAACCTGCTAAAGATAGAGAATATGGAAAAGCAAAGTTGAATGTTAATAGTGAAAATATCTTGTTTAAAAATGTAAAGAGAAATTCGACCGTTTGGATGAGTCACGGCGATTATTTAACAGGGCTGCCAAAAGAATTTAAAATTATAGGAAAATCTGAGCACTCGCCTATCTGTGCGATAGCTAATGATAAGAAGAAAATATACGGAGTTCAGTTTCACCCTGAAGTGAATCATACGCAAGAAGGAACAAAGATACTTAGCAACTTCGTTCATAAAATTTGTGGCTGTGCTAGTGATTGGACCCCTGGTAATTTTATTAAGAAAAGTGTCAAACAAATAAAGAATACAGTAGGTGATGCGAAAGCCATTTGTGCCTTAAGTGGGGGAGTTGATTCCACTGTTGCCGCCGTGTTAGTTAAAAAATCTATCGGACAAAACCTAACATGTATTCACATTGATACAGGATTAATGAGGAAGAATGAAAGTGCAGAAATAAAAAAAGTATTTAGCAAAAAGCTTCATCTAAAAGTGATCTATATAGATGCGTCTAAAATATTCTTAAATAGATTAAAAGGAATAACAGACCCTGAGAAAAAAAGGAAAATAATTGGAAATACTTTTATTCAATTGTTTGAGAAAGAAGCCCGGAAAATTAAAGGTGCAAAATATTTGGTTCAAGGAACTTTATATCCTGATGTTATAGAATCAGTATCGGTGAAAGGGGTTTCTGTAACTATCAAAACACACCATAATGTTGGCGGATTACCGAAGAGGATGAATTTAAAACTCATCGAACCTTTCCGGGAATTATTTAAAGATGAAGTAAGAAAAGTTGGTGAAGACCTGAGAATCCCGAAAGAATTTATTGAGAGACATCCTTTCCCAGGCCCAGGCCTTGCTGTAAGAATTTTAGGAGAAATAACAAAGCCTAAACTTGATTATTTGAGAGAGGCTGACGATATTTTTATTAAAGAAATAAAAAATGCGGGTCTATATAACAATATTTGGCAAGCTTTTTCCGTATTTTTACCCATTAAGTCTGTCGGTGTAATGGGTGATGCCCGCACGTACGAAAAAGTATTGGCATTAAGAGCTGTTACTTCAAACGATGGAATGACCGCTGATTGGTATCCGTTCAGTAATGATTTTTTGGCGTTGGTTTCGAATAAGATTATTAATAAAGTTAAAGGAATTAATAGAGTAGTTTATGATATAAGCTCTAAACCTCCTTCAACAATTGAATGGGAATGATGAATTGAATGATAAAATTACAATTGATTACAAACTGGCAACTGCAAGCGAATTCATAAGTCGCGCCAAATATCTTCACGCAATGCAAATCTACTTGTCTATTCTCGAAGAAGAACCGGATAATTTGGAAGCTAATTTTAACCTGGCTGAAATTTATATTCAGACTGGTAAATTAGAATCAGCTATAGACTTGTTAAGAAATTTATTGGAAAGAGAACCGGAAAATAAGGAGGCTAGGCTATACTTCGGTCAATTAATGTTGAGAAATTCTAGATGG
>JBJKPP010000298.1:0-8000 GCA_046706145.1 Ignavibacteriaceae bacterium
TTAAAGTTAGATGTTGAACTTAAATTTTATTTCATGCTAAAACCTGAAACAAAAGTATGAAAATTCATCCAACCGCAATTATTGATAAAGACGTTAAACTTGGCAATGATATTGAAATTGGTGCATATTCTATAATTAAGGGAAAAGTTGAAATTGGCAATGGAGCAATAATAAAAGACCACGTCATAATTTATGGGCCACTTGTAATGGGGACAGGAAATACTGTACATCCCGGAGCCGTACTTGGAAACATAAATCAAGATTTAAAATACAAAGGTGAAGAATCGATTGTAATAATCGGTGACAACAATTCTATAAGGGAATGCGTAACTATTCAGCAAGGCACTATAGCCAATGATGGGAAAACAACAGTCGGCAACAACAACCTTATTATGGCGTACGTCCATATAGCACATGATTGTATTCTAGGAAACAATATAATTATCGCAAACTCAACTCAAATGGCCGGGCATGTTATAATAAAAGACAATGTCTATTTCGGTGGCATTGTTGGTGTTCATCAGTTTGTCACAATAGGCAGACACAGTTTTCTTGGATTCCTCAGTCGAATAAATAGAGATGTGCCGCCTTTTGTTATAATGGAAGGAAATCCTGCTAGGGAAAGGGGTATAAATGTTGAAGGACTAAAAAGAAAAAACTTCAGTTCTGAGGACATCACTGATTTAAGAAAAGCATTTTCAATTCTTTTTAGAAGTAAAATTAGATTATCCGAAAGAATAAATTTATTGGAGACTGAAAAATTCTATACTAAGACTATAGTGAGGGAACTAATTGAATCGGTTGAAGCTAGTGCAAGGGGCAAAAACGGTAGGGCTCTTGAAGCCCATAGACGCTAAAATAATTTATTCACTCCCCACCTTCTTCATTTTTACTAGGTCAGCAAAAACTGCAAAAATCATCATTTCTCAGTACCAACTAGTTTGGTCGAAATTATAAACATTAATTCGACCAATGCTGAAAAAACGTTATTAGCCCATCTTTCCTATTTATTAGCAAAAAAATTCCATTCTGTGATTCAAATCATACAAACTTTAGCAGTGTGCTAATGCCAATATTTGAGCACTTGACAATTATATTGTTCTTAATTATGTTTCGACCATTCAAGTTGAATAGTCGAAAATATAAATATGAAGCATGAAACTTTAAAAGAAGCACAAATTATAGAGGCCGCACGAGAGCGATTTGCTCGCTACGGCTTTTCAAAAGTTACAATGGACGAAATAGCCGCAGATGTCGAAATGGGGAAAGCTTCCCTCTATTACTACTTCCAAACAAAGGAAGATTTATTTAGATCAGTTATATCTCAGGAACTGAATGAATTACAGAAAAATATTGAGTCCATACTAAAAGGATCTAATTCAGCTTCAAACAAGCTCAAGAGTTATGTTGAACAAAGGATGAAGTTTTTTCAAAAATTATTAAATCTTGGCACCTTAAGTGTGCATTCTTATTTCGACACAAAATCGCTCTTCAAGAAAACTTTCCTTGATTTTGCGGAAGTCGAATTAAACTTAATACAAAAAATTATTGATGAAGGGAAAAAATCAAAAGAATTTGACCCTGAATTAACAGATGATGCCGCTGTAATTTTTTTGCATATTCTACAGGGACTTAGATGTAACGTAATTAGGTGGGCAAAACACCAGGAAATAGACGAAAAAGCAAGAGAAAAATTACAGCAAGAAATGGGTGTTGCTGCAGATATTTTTATTGAAGGTATAAAAAAGAGATAATCAAAGAAATTTTATTAAAAAAGGACAAATTATTATGGGACAAGACGAAGAAAAGAAGAAACAAAATAATGTTAATCCAAAAGGAGAGAAAGAGAATGTTGATCAAAATATTGACGACATTCCTATTTTCAAAAGAAAGGGTGTTCTGATTCCGTTTTTTATAATTCTGATTGCGGCAATCGGGGCAATATATTGGTACATAGGACAACTTGGGTATGTTTCTACAGATGATGCCTTTATAGATGGTAATAAACTTTCGATTAGCTCAAAAATGCTTGGCCGAATTACTGATTTGAAAGTTGACGAAGGCGATTCAGTAACACAAGGTCAGCTGCTAGTTCAACTTGATACTACAGATTTGGAAGCTCGCGAAAATCAGGCAGCAGCTATGCTTGACTTAGCGAAAGAAAGTGTAACACTTGCTAAAGTTAAATTAGAAAAAGCCCAGGAAGACTTTGCTCGTGCAGAGAAACAGTATAATGATAAAATTATTCCGAAGGAACAATTTGACCATGCACAGAAAGCATTGCAAGCTGCTAAAGCTGAATATAATATTGATATTACTAAGATTAGCACTTCGCACGCGCAGTTAAATGTCATCAAAACAGATTTACTTAATACCAAAATCTATGCGCCGATGAATGGCGTCGTCGCAAAAAGATGGGTATTAAAAGGCGATGTTGTATCTCCCGGACAACCCATTTTTACAATTTATAATTTAAAAAACATTTGGGTAACTGCAGACCTTGAAGAAACAAAATTAGCTTCAATACATATTGGGAACAAAGTTGATATATCCGTTGATGCTTACCCGGATCAAAAATTCGAAGGTAAAGTTTTTCAGATAGGTTCAAACACTGCATCGGAATTTGCTTTAATTCCCCCTTCAAATGCGGCCGGCAATTTTACAAAAATTACACAGAGAGTTCCGATAAAAATTTCTATTGCGCCTGTAAATGAAAAGGGTCAAAAAATATCGGATGACCCAATAAAACTTCTACCTGGAATGTCGGTTGAAATAAAAACTAAGATAAAATAAACGATATGGCTAAAGACTTAATTAATAAAAATATAGATTTATCTAATATACATGAGCATCCTTCATATCGCTGGATTGTATTAGCAAATGTAATGATTGGTACGTTCATGGCAGTCTTAGATATTTCCATAGTAAATGTCGGATTGCCCAAAATGATGGCTGCTTTCGGTACAAGTGTGGATAAAATTGAATGGGTATTAACTGCATACCTACTCGTTTTCGCAGTTGTTCTTCCCTCTTCCGGTTGGATTGCAGATCATTTGGGTTATAAGAAAACCTATAATTTAGGTTTGTTGCTTTTCACCGTGGGCTCCTTGCTTTGCAGCTTATCGACAAATGAAAATTTATTGATAGCATTTAGAGTAGTTCAAGGTGCTGGGGCAGGATTCATAATGCCGGTAGGAATGGCAATTATCACCAGAGAATTTCCACCGGAAAAACGTGGTACTGCATTGGGCTTTTGGGGAGTTGCGGCGGCAGCTTCAATTTCATTAGGACCAATGTTGGGTGGGTACTTAATTGATAGTTTTAGCTGGCATGCAATTTTTGATATCAACGTACCTGTTGGAATTGTAGCAATTGCAGCTACACTTATTATTCAAAGAGAGTACAAAACGGAAACAACACGCTCATTTGATTTGATAGGTTTTATCTCTATGACCTTATTCTTAGTATTTCTTTTACTTGCTCTGTCTGATGGTAATGCTGCTTGGAATACTAACGGCTGGACATCTCATTTTATCTTGACTTGCTTTGCTATTTCTTTTGTAAGCGGTGTAATATTTATAGCTACAGAATTAAGTGTCAAACATCCGATACTAGACCTTAGAATTCTGAAGAACCGGAATTTCGGTATGGCAAACATAATGCTATTCATTTTTGGTTTGGCATTCTTTGGCAATGCATTTCTTTTACCAATTTACCTGCAGAATTCGCTTGGATACACTGCTCTACAGGCTGGATTGGTATTTTTTCCAGTAGGCATTATTCAAGCTATCATGTCTCCGGTTGCAGGTTGGATGACAGATAAACTAAATCCTAAAATTCCAATTTTTATTGGTATAGTATTAACCTTTTTAAGTATGTACTTGTACAAAAATCTTTCTATAACTACTGAATATTCTCAGATAATGTTGCCGCTTGTTATAAGAGGTTTCGGGTTAGGTTTTATGTTTATTCCATTAAGTGCCATAGCTATAAATGACATCTCAAAAGAAAAAATGGCACAAGCCACGGGATTATTTAATACAATCCGTCAAGTTGGAGGTAGCTTCGGTGTAGCAATTCTAGGAACTTTGCTCACTCAGAGAGTTATTTTTCATACTGCTATGTATAGCGATACTGTTAATCCTAGCTCGGCAATATTCCATCATTTAACTTATGGATTAGAACGCTTTGTCCAACAGTCTATTGGTGGGTCAGGAAGCGCAGTAGCACTGAGGGCTAAAGCTTTAATAGCACAAAATTTAGCTGGGCAAGCTTTTATACAAGGAATAGCTGATGATTTTTTAGCCGGTGCAATGTTAACTATTTTGATATTAATCCCACTCTTCTTCCTAAAATATCATAAGAAAACGCAAGGGGCTAAAGTAGAAGTGATGGAATAATTCCTTTTTAATTTGAATGGAGTTAAAAACTAATATGAAAAAAAATATATTCTCTATAATTATCATATTTATAATACTTAGTAAATGTTTGTATTCTCAGAATTCTGAGACTGGAAATCTAACATTAGAAAAAGCGATATCTTTAACATTAAAAAACCAACCGTTAATCGAAAGCGCCGAAAACAACTTGAAAACAGCAGAAGCTAAGATTAACGAACAGAAGAGTTTTGATTACCCTACAGTAGAGGGAAACCTTTCCTACAATCGTTTAGGTCCTGTTTCATCTATTCAATTCGGCGGAGAAGGTTTTCTTCTCTATCCTGCAAATAATTATGATGCAGATGTCAGTGCAAATTATACTCTGTATGACTTTGGAAAGAAAAGAGCTTTACTGGATTTAACTAAATCATTTAAACTTACTTCTACAGAAAAGATAAATCTGGTGAAAAATCAATTATCATATAAAACAGTACAACTTTTTTATTCTATCCTATATTTGGAAAAAAGTTTAAGTGTAAAAAATGATGAGATAAAAACCCTCGAACAACATCTTGACATAACACAAAAGAAGGTTAACAGTGGTACCGCAACAGATTTTGATGTTTTGACTGTCAAAGTAAGAGTAGCTTCTGAAGAAAATGCCAGAACAGATATACAAAACGCAATTAATAAAGAAAAGATAGCTTTGAGAGATCTTCTTGGATTACCTTCAAGTCAGGAAATTAATTTATCTGGTGAACTCAATTTAATACCACAAACAACTAATTCAGATTCATTGTTGGCTCAGGCATTTGTACAACGTGAAGAGATAAAAATTGCTGAAGATGAAGGGAATTCTTTACAACTACAGAAACATGTCGTTTCTCTTGGAGACCTACCGAAATTGAACATAATGGGAGACTATGGTATTAAGAACGGATTTATGCCAAACATTGATGTTTTGAGAGGTAATTGGGTTTTAGGAGTCTCTGCTAACATTCCAATTTTCAATGGATTCAGAAAAGATGCACAAGTTCAAGAAGCAGAAGCTAACTTGGATGCAAACACTGCTCAAATCTCGGCTTTGAAAAGAGAAATAAAAACAGAAGTCGATCAATCAATATCACAGCTCAAAACCAGTCGTTCTCAATTAAACACAACTGAATTACAGGTAGAGCAGGCTAAGCAAGCAGTTCAAAGAGCTAAAATTTCTTATGAAAATGGCGTTATTACAAACTTAGATCTTTTGGATGCCGAGACTTCTCTGGCAGAAGCCGAACTTTTGAACTTAAGAGTAATCTATCAAAATGTGACGAACACCTACGATCTTAAAGAAGCTATTGGTGATGCAATCAGGTAAAGTTACTCTCCTTAAAAGGTGGCGAGCAATGTGATGAATATGCCGGTTAAGGATTTTTAAATGAATGATATTAAGAATACTGGAAACTTAAAGTTTTGGGAACGTTTTAATGCTTTAAGAGCTTTAAATCATAGAAATTTCAGGCTTTTCTTTGGAGGACAGGGTATTTCTGTCATTGGTACATGGGTTCAGCAAATTGCATTAACATGGCTTGTGTATCGGATTACTAATTCAGCGTTTTTGCTTGGGGTAGTAGGTTTCTCAGGACAAATTCCACTTCTCATTGTGACACCATTCGCAGGTGTACTCGCCGATCGACTTGACAAGCATAAAATCTTACTTTATACTCAATCACTATCAATGGTTCAAGCTTTTGTGCTTGCTGTTTTAGTGTTAACTAAAAATATACTGGTTTGGGAGATTATCACGCTTAGTATAGTTCAAGGAATATTTGATGCTTTGGATATGCCTACGCGTCAATCTTTCATGGTTGAGATGGTTGGTAACAGCCGCGAGGATTTAGGAAATGCTATCGCTATGAACTCAAGTATGGTAAATTCTGCTCGTCTTATAGGCCCGGCAATCGCTGGTATTTTAATCTCCCTAGTCGGCGAAGGCTGGTGTTTTTTATTAAATGCTATTAGTTATATTGCCGTAATTGTTTCTCTCCTTAGAATGGATGTAGTTCACAAAAAAGCTTCAGCACAAAAGAAGGAAGCATTTAAAGAGTTAAAAGAAGGACTTCATTATGCATTCAGCTTTGCACCTATAAAAGCTATACTTATACTATTAGCTGTTGTAAGTTTTATGGGGGCACCAATTAGAATTTTAGTTCCTGTTTTTGTCAAACAGTTCTTTAACGGTGGGGCAAATCTTTTTGGATTTTTGATGGGAGTTTCAGGATTAGGAGCTCTTACCGGAGCAATAATACTGATGAATAGAAAAAGTGTTTTAGGTTTAGGAAGATTAATTACATATTCTGTTTTTGCCTTTGGAACAGGAATAATCGCTTTCGCTATTTGCCATGTCCTGGCATTATCCTTAATATTTATGTTTATGACAGGCATAGGAATGATGATTCAACTTGCAGGAAGCAACACCATGTTACAAACAATTGTAGAGAATGATAAACGCGGAAGAGTTATGAGTCTATACGCAATGTCATTTAGAGGCATTGCTCCTTTCGGAAGTCTCTTAGCCGGTGTAGTTGCAGGATTAATTGGTGCATCACTAACTCTGGTTATAGCAGGAATTGTTTGCGTGATAGGAGCAATTTACTTTTACATTAATCTACCAAAATTAAGAAAGCTTATAAGGCCGATATATATTAATCTGGGAATAATTCCTCAGGCACTGCAAGGTGTTCAAACAGCCACGCGATTATCATTTGAAGAAAAAGAATAAGTTAAACTTTTTTTCGGAAAAGTATGAATAAGGAATGCCTAATAAAGAAAACAATAGATTATCGCTAAGTTCATCGAATTTACATGAACATCCTTATTATAAATGGCTTGTTCTGGCCGTTGTAATGATAGGAACGTTCATATCTGTGCTGGATGCTTCCATTGTAAATGTAGGAATGCCGAAGATGATGGCAGCTTTCAGTGTGAGTGTAGATAAGATTGAATGGGTTCTTACAATATATCTGCTTGTGCGTTCAGTCATTTTTCCCTCTTCAGGCTGGATTGCCGATCATCTTGGATATAAAAAAACTTACAACCTTGGATTGATACTATTTACCGGAGGGTCGCTGCTTTGCAGCCTTTCCACTAGTGAAAATATGCTGCTAGTTTTCAGGGTGGTTCAAGGTGCCGGTGCAGGTTTTATTATGCCTGTGGGAATGGCAATTATTATGAGAGAATTCCCGCCCGAAGAGAGAGGTTTCGCTCTAGGTTTTTGGGGAATTGCGGCGGCGGCTTCTATTTCTCTTGGCCCTATGCTGGGTGGATATTTAATAGATAGATTCGACTGGAATGCAATTTTTGACATTAATGTTCCAATCGGCATTGTTGGTGTTGTTACGGCATGGATAATATTGAAAGAATATAAAATCCCAGCAAAAGGTAAATTCGATTTGCTGGGCCTTATAAGCATGTCAACTTTTCTTGCAGCACTTCTGCTTGCTCTTTCAGATGGTAATTCTGCCTGGAATACAGGCGGGTGGACATCAAATTTTATTCTAACTTGTTTCTTCATTGCCTTCATAAGTTTCGTTATCTTTTTATCAAGAGAATTATCTTGTAAAAATCCAATCTTAGACT